>CAZNBC010000365.1:0-1501 GCA_964571125.1 uncultured Bacteroides sp. | reverse complement strand
ACGACCGCGAATGTATATCGTTCCATCCTCGTCCATCGTACCCATATCGCCCGTATGGAGCCATCCGTCCTTGTCGAGCACAGCCTCGGTAGCCTTACGGTTCTTGTAGTACCCCTTCATCACATTCTCGCCCTTGACGCATATTTCGCCGGGTATCTGCCGCTCATCGGGGCTGAGAACCTTCACCTGCATCAGACCTTTGAGCACGCGGCCCGAGGAGGTGGGTATGAATTCTTTCCAGTCCGTGTAACTTATCAGCGGGCCACACTCGGTCATGCCGTACCCCACCGTAAACGGAAACTTTATCTTGTAGAGAAACGCCTCCACTTCGGGGTTGAGCGGGGCACCACCCACGATGACCTCGTAGAACTCCCCTCCGAAAGCATTAATGAGTTTCTGACGGATTCGCGCATAGATGCCCTTGTTGAGCAGCGGTATGCTCATGAGTCTGCGCACCGACGGCTTGGAGATGACGGGCAACAGCTGCTTGCGGTATATCTTCTCAAGTATGAGGGGCACCACGAGCACGAGGTTGGGCTTCACCTCGCTCAATGCCTTGAGCAGGAGCTTCGGTGTGGGCAGTTTGCTGAAGAGCGTCACGTGGGTGCCGGCTGCGAGTGGCACAAGCATATCGAACGCGCAGCCGTAGGCGTGGGCCAAGGGTAGGAACGCCAGCGCACGCGACCCGCGATAGTGGAGCTTCGAGCGCAATCCGAACACCACGTTGCCGCACAGGTTATTGTAAGTCAGCATCACGCCCTTTGAGAATCCCGTAGTGCCCGAGGTGTAGTTTATCTCGGCCACGTCATCGGGCCTCACGCGCGGATACTCCACATCGGCGGGAGTGAACCCAGACGGGTATCTCTTGCGGAACTTCTTTGACACATTGGCCAGAGCCTTCCGGGCGCGTCCGCTGTTGGCGGGGTGCTCGGCAAGCAGTTCGGCATCGTCGAGCGACATTATCACCCTGACGTTATCCATCGCCGCGTGGTCAAAATTCTCCCACGTCGACTTCTGAAGAAACAGCATCACCGAGTCGGAGTGATGGATAATGTGCTGCGCGTCCTGCGGATTGAAGTCGGCCAGTATGGGCACAATCACCGCCCCGTAGGTAATCGCGGCAAAGTAGATGGTGACCCACGACATGGTGTTCTTGCCTATGACGGCTATTTTGTCGCCACGCTTCACGCCACACTCCTCGAAAAACACATGCGTGCGGGCTATACGCCGTGCAAAATCGGCATACGTCATCGTGTCGCCCGTAGTGTAGTCGGTCAGCGCCGGCAGATTCCAGTTGTCGCGGAAACTCGCCGCATATATGTCAAGTAGATTTTCGCGTAGCATATCTCAAATTTTGGTCTAAAACACAATATATAACACCCTTGCAGCCCCGATGGTTCCGTAAAACGAGAAAGGCAACGCCTCAGTTGAAGCATTGCCTTTTGTGTTGGTGGCGGGGGCAGGACTCGAACCTACGACCTTTGGGTTATGAGCCCAACGA
>CAZNBC010000364.1:0-1534 GCA_964571125.1 uncultured Bacteroides sp. | reverse complement strand
ATTTCTGTCCGATTTCATAAGTTTCATAAGTACAAATATACATAATTTCGGGAAATCGGGGAGAGGGGGGGCTGGGTTTTGTGGTGAAAAAAATTGGCTCTTTATATTGAGGCTTGTGGGATTTTGGGTAATTTTGTCTTCATGAAGAGCTTGATTGTAGGATTTGATGCAAAGAGGGCCGTGAGCAATATGACAGGCCTGGGCAACTACAGCCGTCTTGTCGTAGAGGTGCTCTCGCAGGCACGGCCCGAGTGGCAGTTCCGTCTTTATGCCCCGCGTATCCACGACAATCCTCGTCTCACTCCGCTGCTGAGTCAGCCCAATGTAACTCTCGTAGCGCCTGACGATGACATCTGGCGCCACCTCTCGTCGGCGTGGAGGGTCTACGGGGGCCTCACTTCGCAGTTGCGTCGAGACGGCGTGCAGCTCTTCCACGGACTCAGCAATGAGTTGCCGCTTGACATCAAGCGCACCGGTATACCCTCGGTGGTCACCATCCACGACCTGATTTTCCGCCGCTTCCCCTCGGGTTACAATGCTCCCGACCGCGCCATATATGATTACAAGTTCTCACGTTCGGCGCGCAACGCCACGCGTGTGATAGCCATCAGCGAGTGCACCAAGCGCGACCTCGTGGAGCTTTACGACATCGACCCCGCGAAGATTGATGTGGTGTATCAGGGATGCAACCCCGTGTTCTCCCAGCCCGTCTCCCCCGAAACCATACTGCAGGCCCGACGCCGCTACAAGATATCAGGCAATTACTTCATCTCGGTAGGAACAGTCGAGGAGCGCAAGAATCAGCTCCTTGCCGTGCGCGCCCTGCCTCACCTGCCCTCCGACCTCAAGCTGGTTATCGTGGGCCGTCCCTCCAAGGGGTATGCCGCCGAAGTGCACCTTGAGATAGAGCGCCTGGGAGTTGCCTCGCGGGTGATATGGCTTCAGAATGTAGGGCTCGAGGCGTTGCCTCCCCTCTATGCGGGAGCGCTGTTCAGCTCCTACACCTCGCGCTACGAAGGCTTCGGACTTCCCGTGATAGAATCCATCAACTGCGGCACCCCCGTCATAGCCGCCACAGGCTCATGCCTCGAAGAGGCCGGCGGTGGCGGAGCCATATATGTCGACCCCGATGACCTTGACGCATACGTCGCTGCCGTAGACCGGCTGCTCGGCGATCCCGCACTGCGGACCTCTATGGTAGCCGAAGGACGCAGGCATACCGCGGCATTCTCCTCCTCGCAGTTCGCATCGTCAATGCTTGCCACCTACGCCAAAGCCCTCTCTCAATCGTCGGAATAAAAAGCGTGACTTTTCCGCTCATTACATAGATACACTTTCATCAAGCATAATAATAAGTCGTAGATTATGACCCGTAAATATGACTATCTGGTGATAGGATCCGGCATCGCCGGCATGAGCTTCGCACTCAAAGTGGCCTCCAGGGGCCGCGTGGCTCTTATATGCAAGACTACCCTTGACGAGGCCAACACGGCCCTCGCCCAGGGAGGTGTGGCCTCGGTGACCAACCTTGAGG
>CAZNBC010000363.1:0-1535 GCA_964571125.1 uncultured Bacteroides sp. | reverse complement strand
TAGTGGCCGATATCATCAACTCCCGTCTTTCCGGAGGTAAGTTCAAGGATATATATGACTTTGTGGAGAGGGTCAATCTGTCATCGGTCAACCGCCGTGTGATGGAGAATCTTGCTCAGGCAGGAGCATTTGACTGTTTCGCTGACCACATCAAGCGTGAGGACTTCTTTGAAAAGAATCCTCGTGACGAGTCTTTCATAGAGGTATTGCTGAGATACGGACAGCGCTTCCAGACCGATAAGCTCAATAATGAGATGTCGCTCTTCGGCGCTGATGATATGATGACCACTGCCGGCCGTCCTGCCCCTGTGCCCGCGCAGCCGTGGTCCGATATTGACCGCCTTGACAAGGAAAAGAATCTTGTAGGGCTTTACCTGTCGGCTCATCCCCTTGAGGCTTATTATATGGAGCTGAATTATGGCTGTACTTCCATAAAGGATTTCCTTGAGATGACTCCCGAGGAGGGACGACAGGTGACCGTTGGAGGTATGGTAGTGGGGTATGTGCAACAGCAAACCAGAACGGGCAGTATGTACGGTCGGCTCAAGGTGGAGGATTTCTCTGCGACGACCGAGTTTATGCTCTTCGGACAGAATTTTGTGGATTTTCATAAATTCGGGGTCAACTCGTTGCCGATACTCATTACCGGAAAGTTTGAGAAACGTTATCAGACTTCGGAGCTACGTTTCAATATCATCAACATCCGCCTCCTCAATGATGTTAAGGGCACGCTTGTGAGCAACATCACCATAGAGCTTGAGCAGCCTCAGGTGAATGATTCGGTACTTCAACTCCTTACGGAGCATATTGAGGGGAATCCCGAGGGACAGAAGGGCACTTTGGCTTTCCGTGTGTTTGATTCGCAGATCAACCGCTATGTGCGTTTCAATTCGGCTACCCGCATACCCATTGACCGCAAGCTGACCGATATGCTTGAGGAACTTGAGATAGAATTTAAAATATCATAATAATATACAAACCAATTACATCTAAAATTTTTATGGCTTTTACATTTACAGACAGCAATGTCAACGAAATTATAGCTTCAGGCAAGCCCGTAGTGATTGACTTCTGGGCAACATGGTGCGGTCCCTGTGTGGGCATGAGTCCTGCCATTGATGCTCTTGCAGAGAAGTATGCCGACAGAGTGGTGGTAGGCAAGTATAACATTGACGAGCAGACCGATCTCGCAATGGCCAACCGTATCATGTCCATTCCCACCATACTTTTCTTCAAGAATGGCGAACAGATAAAGGATCTCCGCATGGCCGGTTCACAGACTCTTGCCAACCTTGAGGCTCAGGTGGAGAAGCTTCTCGCTCTCTAATCACTCTGATTTTTGATTTATGGCGATGTGTCGTTCTGATACGTCGCCATTTTTGTTTGCTGCGTGGGATGGCGCTGACAATCCTCATAAAAGTATTAAGGCGCTATCGTCATACTCTGACGTAGCGCCTTAATTGTATTCTGTTAGTTGAAATGCGAAAGGAGGAGCTTATTCAGCCTTACCTGCGCTGCCAAGCACGTTTTCAATC
>CAZNBC010000362.1:0-1547 GCA_964571125.1 uncultured Bacteroides sp. | reverse complement strand
CATATTCAGAGAAATATCTGTCAAGTGACTCGCACTTGCTGCGGTAGCGTCCGTCAATCGGAGAGATGGCGGTAAGGGAGTTAAGTTCCATGTAATATAATAGGAATGTGGGGATTACTTATTGTAAAGGATTGATTATGGTGTGGCTTACTTCACGGTCCAGGTTTCGCCGGCGAGAATCATGTCGCGCAGTGAGGTGAATCCCTTGCGGGCACGAACCTCCTCAACCTGACGGGACACTTCCTCGTCGTACGAGGGAGCTTCTACATCGCGTATCACACCGAGAGCCAAGGGCAGTGAGTGGCCATCCATCATGGCAAGCTGCTGATGGAGGAAGTTGGAAGGAGCGTGGGCGTCGTGAACGAGCACATCATCAATGGTGTATCCGTCCTCGCCTACCTTCACGGCCTTGATGAGGAATCCGTCCTGAACGAGGCCCAGCTCCTTGTCGTTGCCGAAGAGCATCTTTTCTCCGTCAACGAGGTGGATAGTACGCTCGGCACGGGTGGCGCGGTCAGTGATGTAGTTGTGTATGCCGTTGTTGAATATCACGCAGTTCTGGAGTATCTCCACCACAGACGCACCTTTGTGGCGTGCGGCGGCTACGAGTACTTCCTGTGATATGCCGAGTTCTACGTCAATGCTGCGGGCGAAGAAGTTGCCTCGCGCACCGAACACGAGTTCGGCAGGAATGAAGGGGTCCTCTACGGTGCCGTAGGGTGATGACTTCGACACGAATCCTCGGTCGGAGGTGGGGCTGTACTGTCCTTTGGTGAGGCCGTATATCTTGTTGTTGAGCAACAGCATGTTGATGTCGATATTACGTCTCACGGCATGAATGAAGTGGTTGCCTCCGATGGCGAGGCCGTCGCCGTCACCCGAAATCTGCCATACGGTCATCTCGGGATTGGCAACCTTGAAGCCGGTGGCTACGGCAGCTGCACGACCGTGTATGGTGTGGAAACCGTAGGTGTTCATATAGTAGGGCAGACGCGACGAGCATCCTATACCCGAAATGACAGCCGTCATGTGGGGAGGAATACCCAGTGTGGCCATGGCCTTGTGGAGAGAGTTGAGTATGGCGTGGTCACCGCAGCCGGGACACCAGCGCACGGGCTGGTCACTCTTGTAGTCGGCGGGTGAATATTTTAATTCTTCCATGATTTTTGCGACTTGTTTAGCGGGTTTGTCCCATGATGTCAGTAACTCCGTTGACTATCTCTTCCACCAGGAAGGGCTGGCCCTGTATCTTATTGATGCGTTCGATGTGAACGTCGGGGAAGCGGCTCTGGAGGTAATCGGCAAACATGCCGGTGTTGAGCTCGGCCACAATAACCTTCTTGTATCGGCGGAGTACCTCGGCGGTATTTGCGGGCAGAGGACGAATGTAGCGGAACTGTGCGAAGGCTACCTTGGTACCCTTGCGGCACATCTCTTCGGCGGCTGTACGCAGATGACCGTATGTGCCGCCCCAGCCTACGAGCAGGGTGTCGGCATCGGCATCGCAGAGCACTTCGAGCTGAGGGATATCGTCAGCTATGCGCTCG
>CAZNBC010000361.1:0-1566 GCA_964571125.1 uncultured Bacteroides sp. | reverse complement strand
CTTGGCTACCTCGGGAGTAGCCGAGGCCGTGAGGGCCAGAACCGGCACCGCAGGGAAGAGGTCGCGCAGAACGTTTATCTGCAGATAGGACGGGCGGAAGTCGTAGCCCCATTGCGATATGCAGTGGGCCTCGTCGACAACGATGAGGCTCACGGAGCACATGCGCAGGGAGGTGATGAAGCTCTCCGACCGCAGTTTTTCGGGCGATACGTAGACAATCTTCACCTTGCCGAGCGTCATGCGGTCAATGGCCAGACGATGTTCGGCGCGGCTGAGTCCGGAGTGGAGATACAGGGCCTTGATACCTGCGCTGCGCAGATTGTCCACCTGATCCTTCATGAGCGAAATCAGGGGGGTGACCACTATGGTGATACCCTGAAGCAGCAGCGCCGGCACCTGAAAGGTAATGGACTTGCCTCCCCCGGTAGGGAGTAGCCCGAGGGTGTCGTTGCCTGCCAGCACCGAGTCGATAATCTCGCGCTGCATGGGCCTGAAGGAGCTGTGGCCCCAGTATTTGAGAAGAGTCTTTTCAGGCACGGGGTAGGGGACTACGCGGTGGCTATTCAGTCGATATTGATCTCCTTGATGAAGAGCTGTATGGAGTTGGAGCCGGGCAGATGGCGGTTTTCCTCAATGGTGTAGCAGATATCGAAGGGCTTACCCGAATGGATGTGGGGGAAGTACTTCGCGGCATTGAACGCTATGGCATTGAGCACCTTTCCGGAGGTGTTGTCAACCAGCTCGAGCTTGATATGCTCGAGATTGCGTCCCACGAGCTTCGAGGAGCCGAAGTCGGTGACTCCGCGTGTGCAGAACAGCGGCTTCTGATTGCCGGGGCCGAAGGGATTGAAGCGCCTGAGCAGCGAGGTAAACTCGGGGGTGATGTCGGCAAAGGTCAGGTAGGTGTCTATGTCTATCTGAGGCTGCATCTGGCCGGGCTGTATGTTGGCGGCAACATACTCCTCGAACCGGCGGGTAAATTCAGGTATGTTCTCCTCCTTGAGCGAGAGTCCTACGGCGTAGGTGTGACCTCCGAAGTTCTCAAGCAGGTCGCGCGAGGCGTCGACGGCCTTGTAGATGTCAAATCCCTGAACCGAGCGTGACGAGCCCGTGGCAAGTCCGTTTGAGAGTGTGAGCACCACCGAGGGCTTGTAGTAGAGCTCCGTCAGGCGCGAGGCTACGATACCTATGATGCCCTTGTGCCAGTCCTTGTTGTAGATGACGATGGATTTCTTGTCGGAATCCATCTCTCCGCGCTCTTCGAGGATGGCGTTTGCCTCCTCGGTAATCTGCTTGTCAAGTTCCTTGCGGTCTTTGTTGTACTGGTCAATGGCCTTGCCCTTCTCGTAAGCGTCGGCGGCATCGCGCGCCACAAGCAAATCTACGGCTTCGCGTCCGCTCTGCATACGTCCCGACGCATTGATGCGGGGTCCTATCTTGAAGATTACGTCAGATATGGTAATCTCCTTGTTGGTGAGACCGCAGATGCGTATTATGGCGCGTAGACCCATGTTGGGATTGGTGTTGAGGCGTCTCAGGCCGTGATAGGCCATGATGCGGTTTTCG
>CAZNBC010000360.1:0-1611 GCA_964571125.1 uncultured Bacteroides sp. | reverse complement strand
CCTCTTCGGCTCATGGAACTACAGCTTCCTGCAGGCTCCCGGCTGCTGGGTTGACGCCGCTCACAAGAACGGTACCCGTATCTACGGTGGTATCAAGTTCTTCGAATCATGGAACAACGACGGTTCAGAGGCCGCTTTCCAGCAGTTTATCCAGACCAAGAATGACGACGGCACCTACAAGTATGCCCGTGCTTTCGTAAACGCCGCCACCTACTTCGGTAACGACGGTTACAACTACAATCAGGAAGGAACCACTTACCAGACAGCTGACTGGCGCAACTTCCATGCCGAGGTTATGAAGCATGCCCGTGAGCTCGGCCTTACCGGTTTCGGTATCGGTCAGTACACTATGAATGCAGCCCTTTCTACAACTAACTCTAATTACCTCTACGGTAACTCAGAAGGTAAGATTTTCGACTGCATGCTCAACTATAGCGGTGATTATCTTGCCTGGCGTAACGTTGCAAGTAGCCTTACCGCTGCAAATGCTTCAGTAGGTAATGCCAATGACCTTTATCAGGGTCAGCTCCTCGTTAATCTGCCCAAAGACTTCTGGACTCAGATGAATAGTGACGCCACCAAGGCCATGAACATTGCCATCTGGGGTGAGCACGACCAGAGCCGTTTCTTCCAGTTCCGTGTCGGTGATGACCCCATCTCGGTGCAGGAGAACTATCAGCTCCTTCTTGAGAAGGCTTTCTCTGGTGCCAACCGTAACCCCCTGGAACGCCCTGAAATCAATAATGCTTGGGGTGCTTTCCAGGTTGCCGATGCCAGCCTCGCTGACACTCAGCTCAACAACTCTCCCGGTTTCTGCTCAATGTTCCCCGAGCACACCGCCATCAACTTCGCCCTTCCCTTCGAGACACACTTCTCGCTCGGTAACGGTGAAAACTACTTCTACAAGGGTAAGGTAAGCCACGGTTCATGGTACAACATGAGCCAGCAGGACATCGTGCCCACCTACCGTTGGCTCGTGACCAAGAAGGGTGACATGACCGCCTACTCAAACGACATCGACGTACGCTTCACCCACGAGGACGCCTACATGGCCGGTTCTTCACTGAAGCTGACAGGTGCTACCACCACAGGTACCGATGTTATCCTCTACCGTACCAACCTTCTGGTCAACGACGGCAACGTAAACGTTACCCTCGCTGCCAAGGGTGCTCAGGGCGAAAGCAACCTCTCGGTTATCCTCAAGAAGAAGGGTAGCTCAGAGTGGATCGAAGTTCCCTTCGGCGCACTCGCAGGCAAGACCTGGGAAGAGAAGGTTCTCCCTGTTACCGGTCTCGCTGAGGGCGATGTCATCGAGAACATCGGTCTCCGCGTTAACGCTGCCAACGAAGGCTACAAGACCTACGTAGGTAAGCTCCGCATCTCTGACAGCCGTGCTGTGGTTCACGCCTCTATCCGCGAAGGATCACTCATAGCCGAGGTATGTCAGGAATACACCACTCAGCTTTCACTCCGTCTTGGCTGGCAGCCCAACTACGACGGCTATGACACCTCGATCAACGACTTCGGCATGGTATTCAATGACGAAATCAACGTTGACCACTTTGAAATCCTCTACAAGGAAGGTGAAGACGGCGCCATCAAGGAAGTAGG
>CAZNBC010000359.1:0-1624 GCA_964571125.1 uncultured Bacteroides sp. | reverse complement strand
TATAGATAATTGTGTATTTGAAGCTTAAGGGTAGTCGTGAGACTGCCCTTTTGTTGTATAGATGATTGTAATCTGTAATACCTTTGTTGCATTAAGATTTTCAGAAGTCTGAATTGTATAAAAAGTGTATATTCTTTGTATACGACCGGATGTGACTATTCCCCGGAGATAATGTTAAATCCAGGCGCAGAGGTGGGGATGAGATTAATTCCAGGTGAAATTCTCCTTGCGGTGGCGTCGGGCGCTTACTTTATGCGCAAGGTGATAAAAGGGATGCCACAGCATCAGCAACGGCAGGGTGCCTCCGAGACGGCGGTGGCTTAATAGGCGTACTGCCTTACGCCATTTCATGATGAGTACGAGGAGGGGAGCGGTCATTAACACTACGCCTATGGCGGGCACGAGTGAGGGGAGGGCAAGTACTATTGCGGCTGCAGAGGCAAGAAGCCATAACCATAGCATAAGCGAGCATAGACCCATGATGAGCCCCGGGCGTTGCGGCAGGGTGGAGTCGGCGAAGAGACGCTCGCGCATTTGCATGGCGTGGGCTCGGGCAGGGGCGTCCTCGATGATGCGTACCATGGAGTCGTCGGACAGTTCCACGGCAGCGCGACGTCCGCGCGCTATGTCGTTGATGAACATATCGTCGTCACCCGTCTTTATGTGTAGGGAGTTGGAGAATCCTTTGTGGTCAAAGAACAGGTGTCGCGCATAGGCAAGGTTGCATCCTGTGGCTCTGAACGGTCGTCCGTTTATGGCGCGGGGAAGATAGGTTACTGCCTGCCAGGCCTCGTCAAAGGCGGTGAGGCGGTCAACGGGTTTGTCTGAATCGGAGGAGAGGTAAGCATGACCGACAACCACCTCGGCTCCTTCGGCGATATGACGCATCATGGAGCGCAGCCAGTTGGGTCCGCTGACCATACAGTTGCCGCGGGTGAGCAGCACAGAGTCATATTCGGCGGCCTTGATGCCAAGGGTCAACGAGAGTTTGCGTCTGCTTAGGCTGCGGCTCTGGTCGGGCACGAAGGTCATGTAGAGGTTAGGGTGGGTAAGCATGAGCCTCTGCATGGAGTCGTGCACCGTATGGTCGGCCCCGTCATTGACCACAATCACCTCGAATGGCGACGGATAATTCTGGGCAAGTATTGCCTCGGTAAGCCGGGCAAGCGTACGCGAATGGCCGCACGCATATATAATTACCGATACGGGGGGTAGGGGAGAGTCTGCGTCCTGTGAAGCGGAGGAGTCGGTGGATGGTATCGCCTCACATGCCGCATTGTCGGCTGCCGATGTGGATGTCACTCGGTAGATGCGTGTAGCCGCGATGGCAACCACGGTGATAATCGCACATAAGGCCACGGTCAGCAGTATCCATACTGCCGGCGACAGTTCGTATGTAAGCCACACGGGCACTGATATCAGCATAGTCGCTATCTACTACGGGGTGATTTAATATGATGAATGGCCTGAACCGTTATTTTCAATGACAAAGGTACGAAATATTCTCCGCACAGAGCCTCAAAATAATCTGTGTCTTAGAATTGTCAAAGTGCTTAGAAAAAGTCACGAGGGTATAAAAACCAAACGAGGGGATGTTTCACAACGTCCTCTCGCTTAGATAATA
>CAZNBC010000358.1:0-1634 GCA_964571125.1 uncultured Bacteroides sp. | reverse complement strand
TCCGTTGTCGTCATATCCAAGCCAAATATCTTGAGCATGATGAGACGGATTTATGTAGATTTATGACAGAAAATTGTGTCAGTTTGCAAATTATTACTTAAATTTGCAGTCGTTTTTGGCTCAATGGGTTAACTATACCATGCCGGAAACTGCGATTAACCGATTATTACTAATGATTACAATTACTTTTCCCGACAAGAGTACCCGCCAATATGAAGCCGGTATCACACCGCTCAGGATTGCCGAAAGCATATCCCCGCGATTGGCGCAAGAAATTTTAGCTGCCTCCGTCAATGGAGCCGAGTGGGACATCAACCGCCCGATTGACACTGACGCTGAGATCAAGCTTTTCAAGTGGGAGGATCCGGAAGGCAAGCATGCTTTCTGGCATAGTTCGGCCCACCTCCTTGCCGAAGCGCTTCAGGAGCTTTATCCCGGAGTGAAGTTCGGTATAGGTCCTGCTATTGAGACAGGTTTTTACTATGACATAGATCCTAACGGCCACAACATCACAGCCGCCGATTTCCCTGCCATCGAGGCAAAGATGCTCGAATTGGCTCAGAAGAAACAGGACATCGTACGCGCTGACATCGCCAAGGACGATGCAATGAAGATGTTTGGTGACCGTGGTGAGACTTACAAGTGTGAGCTCATCAGCGAGCTTGAGGACGGTCACATCACCACTTATACTCAAGGTAACTTCACCGACCTCTGCCGTGGCCCGCATATCCCCAATACCGCCCCCATCAAGGCTGTCAAGATCACATCGCTTGCCGGCGCATACTGGCGCGGTGACGAGAAGCGCAATCAGCTTATCCGTGTCTACGGTATCACTTTCCCCAAGAAAAAGATGCTTGACGAGCATCTTGCCATGCTTGAGGAAGCCAAGAAACGCGACCACCGTAAACTCGGCAAGGAGATGGAGCTTTTCACCTTCTCTACCAACGTAGGTGCCGGTCTGCCGTTGTGGCTTCCGAAAGGTGCCGCTCTCCGCGACCGCCTCGAGCAGTTCCTGCGTAAGATCCAGAAGCAATACGGTTACCTTCAGGTAATCACTCCCCATATCGGCAACAAGATGCTCTATGTAACCTCAGGTCACTATGCAAAATATGGCAAGGACTCATTCCAGCCCATCCATACACCAGAGGAAGGCGAAGAGTATCTGCTCAAGCCGATGAACTGCCCTCACCACTGTGAGATATTCAAGGCATATCCCCGCTCTTACCGCGACCTGCCCATGCGTCTCGCCGAATTCGGCACCGTGTACCGTTACGAGCAGAGCGGTGAGCTCCACGGACTGACCCGTGTGCGCGGATTTACTCAGGACGATGCCCACATCTTCTGTGCTCCTGAGCAGATAAAAGATGAGTTCCTCAAGGTGATGGATATCATATTCTATATCTTCAAGGCCCTCAAATTTGACAACTACGAGGCTCAGATCTCACTTCGTGACCCGAACAACAAAGAGAAGTATATCGGTAGCGACGAGAACTGGCACCTTGCAGAACAGGCCATCATCGAAGCCTGCCAGGAGAAGGGTCTCAAGGCCCGCACCGAACTCGGTGAAGCTGCTTTCTACCCGATAACCTCCATTTGATTCTGTACCGAGCTTAAAACGTCCGCATACCCAGCCT
>CAZNBC010000357.1:0-1659 GCA_964571125.1 uncultured Bacteroides sp. | reverse complement strand
GGCATAACCATGCACTGCAATCCCGGCCCTGAATATGACTCCAATTTCTGGCTTTGCACAGCCACACTCGACCCCGAACTGAGAATAAAGGGTCAGGAGAATGCCTACAAGCAGGTCATCACGGGTGCTGTAGGTGGTGCCGCCGGTGTGACCCATGTGGCCGGGACAGCCGTTACCGACTGCCAGCCCAACGACAATGTCGAGGCACTGCGTATGGCCCTGGACGCTGCCAATATCGAGTCACGTCCCCTGTGGAAACCGATGCATAAGCAGCCCGTTTACAAGAACGCTCCGGCTTACGTCAACGGCGTCAGCGAAGAGCTCTTCAAGGTCGGCATATGCCTCCCCGCCGGCCCCTACGTCACCGACGAACACGTACGCTACATAGTAGATGCCATCAAGGCCTCTATAGAATAGTTCCCCTCAGGAAAGTAATCATACACAATGAGACCACTCCGATTGTTGAGAGTGGTCTCATTGCGTATTGTCTACATATAGTTTTGAATAAACCATAAAAATCGGCCCTCTCAGAGTCAGCTGTTTATCGGCTGATTTTGAGAGGGCCGGATGGTGTCGGGGTGACAGGATTCGAACCTGCGACCACCTGGTCCCAAACCAGGTGCGCTACCGGACTGCGCTACGCCCCGAGAGCAAAATGGTGGAGTTTTTGCGTGTGCAAAGATAAGAACTTTTGGGGGATTGACATAGGATAGGGCTCAAAATTATATAAATTTTAGAGAGTGTGGGGCGCGGGCGCACGGTATGTCAAAATAATGACTAATTTTGCACTCACGTACCTATGATTTTTCACGAATCTTTTTAGGGTATCCGTAACCAATTTTGGAGACTTACTTTAACAGCAGAATCAGTAAATGAGAAAATGGCGAATTGAGGACAGTGCCGAACTGTATAACATACATGGATGGGGACTTAAGTACTTCTCTATCAACGAGAAGGGACACGTTACGGTGACTCCCCGCGAGGGCTATGCCTCAGTTGACATCAAGGATGTGATGGATGAGTTGCAGGTGCGCGATGTTACGGCTCCCCTTTTGCTGCGCTTCCCCGACATTCTTGACAACCGCATCGAAAAAATCTCACGATGCTTCCAACAGGCCGCTAAGGAGTATAATTACACGGCTCAGAATTTCATCATCTATCCTATCAAGGTGAATCAGATGCGTCCCGTGGTGGAGGAAATCGTGAGCCACGGAATGAAATTCAATATGGGTCTCGAGGCCGGTTCCAAGCCTGAGCTCCACGCCGTGTTAGCTACGAACATCGCCGAGAATTCTCTGATAATCTGCAACGGTTACAAGGACGAAAACTACATTGAGCTGGCCCTTTTGGCTCAGAAGATGGGCCGCCGCATTTTCCTCGTGGTGGAGAAGCTCAATGAAATCAATATGATAGCCAACGTGGCGCGTCGTCTTGACATCATGCCCAACGTGGGTATACGCATCAAGCTGTCGTCAAGCGGCTCCGGAAAGTGGGAGGAGTCGGGAGGCGACCAGTCGAAGTTCGGCCTCAACTCCAGCGAACTCCTTGAGGCTATCGAGATACTCAACCGCAACAAGATGACCGACTGCCTGAAGCTCATCCACTTCCATATCGGCAGCCAGGTCACCAAGATACGCCGCATCAAGAATGCCCTGCGCG
>CAZNBC010000356.1:0-1676 GCA_964571125.1 uncultured Bacteroides sp. | reverse complement strand
GCCATACTCTGCGTAGTAGAAGGGCGCGTCATCTACGGTAAATCCATAATGGGATATGCGCCAGTAGTCACTCTGAGGTGTCACCGAGATGGTCAGGGTTCCGTTCTTTATGTCCCAGTCGGAGGGCTCGTTAAACCAGTTCATCTTTTCGAGCGTCTGTGACGAGGCGCCGAGATTTGCTACGAGAAGGAGCAGGGCTGCGAATTTAAGTTTCATAACGTGTAGGATATGTCTTGATGTATTATTTGATTGCCAGTTTCACGGTGGGCTGTCCGGGGATTACCACGAGGTAGAGACCGCTGATGAGCGCGTTGCGACGTGCGGGACGGCCGTCAATGGTGAATACCTTCGCCTCCGAGGCTGCAGGGCCTTCGATAATGATATCGTGTCCCGATACACTTACTGTTGTGGCGGGTGTGTCGGTAACGGTGCTGATGCCGCTCATGTCAACGAGGTCTGATGTGCCGTAGACGGCATAAGCTCCCGGCTCGAGGGTTACACCCTTGGCCGATGCAGCCGGCGTGGTGGAGTAGCTTGCCGACAGGAGCTTGTAGCGCAATGACGAAAGGTCGGCAGGGGTAGCAACTGTGGCCGAGGAAGTTACCGAGGGATTGACCACAAGGTAGAGTTCATCCTTACCGTTGATGATGGAGATGGTGCGGCCGTCCCATGCCGACAGGCTAACCGTTGTCTTTATCTCCCCGCAGCGGAAGAGCTGGGGATTGTAGGAGCGTATGTAGCACAGCTCGCGGTACGATTGGAGTAGACCGGCGTTTTCGGGATTGTTAAGGTAGCTCCAGATCACTTTCTTGGGTGCGGTCTCGTTGTCGCCGTCCGACTTTTTGGTGGTCTGGTCGGCACCGAACTCCGAGAATTGCCATATCATGTGCGCTCCGGGCGACATCAGCATCTGTGCGGCCACGGAACCCAGGCGGCGCATGCTCTGCACGGTATTGCCTTTCACACCTTCGGCGCCCCACATGGCCTGTTTGTAGGCCATACGTTCTTCGTCGTGGCTCTCGGCATAGCTTACGGTCGAACCGAGTATGCGGCCGTCATCATCGGGGGCATAGAAGAGCGACAGATTGCTGCCCTCGCTGTAGCCCATGGCGAACTGGCAGGCGTTGCCGTTGATGTTGGCCCAGTTGAGTTCGCCGTCCTCAGCCATCTCGTTCTCCTCCTGTGCTCCCGCAAGATTTTCATTTATGAAGTATGCGTCGGGGTTGACGGTACGCATGGCGTCGTGGAGTGTCTTCATGCGTGCCACTCGGGTGGCGTTATAGCGGTTGGTGGCCGACTCCGAGGGGGTGCCCCACGAGTTGTTGGCGGCATCGTAAACGTTGCCGTAGCTGTCGCTGTTGCCGTAGCCCTTCACGAGGTCGAAGCGGAAGCCGTCAGCCTTAAACTCGGTGAGCCAGTAGGTGAGTGCGTCGTGCCACTGCTTCTGCACAAGGGGATGCTCCTGCTTCCAGTCGTTGAAAGCATTGTAGGAGTGGGGAGGAGTGGCGTTTATGAGGGGATTGGCGGTGATGTCGTACATCTGATACCAGGGGTGTAGACCGTCAGTGTGGTTGAGCACTATGTCAAGAATCACGGCCATGCCGCGGCGATGACACTCGTCAATGAATTCCTTGTAGTCGTCGGGAGTGCCGTATGCCTTGTCGGGGGCGAAGTAG
>CAZNBC010000355.1:0-1679 GCA_964571125.1 uncultured Bacteroides sp. | reverse complement strand
TGATATGGATGGGCGACGCGGAGGTGATGAAACGGCGCATTGCCGAGAAATTGGAAAAAGGGTTCAGCTGTATAAAACTGAAAATAGGAGGATTAGACTTCAACCGCGAACTGGAAATACTTGATAAGGTACGCTGTTCTTTCCCTCCGGAAAAACTCACCATAAGGCTTGACGCCAACGGAGCTTTCTCACCGGAGGTAGCTATGGACAAGCTCAAACGCCTTGCAGTACTTGATATCCACTCCATCGAGCAGCCTATACGTCAGGGTCAGTGGGATCGTATGGCCTATCTCTGCGCGAATTCCCCAATACCCATCGCGCTTGATGAGGAGCTTATCGGCGTAGATTCGCTCATTGACAAACGTAAGATGCTGACCTACATTGCCCCTCAGTACATCATTCTCAAGCCCGCGCTATGTGGCGGACTGTCGGGAGCCACGGAGTGGTTGCAGATAGCCGAAGAGAAAAAAATAGGTTGGTGGGTGACCTCTGCTCTCGAATCCAATATCGGTCTCAACGCTATCGCCCAATGGGTTGCTTGTCTTGACGTAGAGATGCCTCAGGGCCTCGGCACCGGACAGCTCTACGAGAACAATATCGCCTCACCCCTCACCCTTGACGGCGAGCGGCTGTCGTATGAGCCGGGCAAACCGTGGGTACTTCCCGACCTTAACTGGATTGAAGGATGAATGTAGAGGTACCGAGAGTGACTTTCGCGCAAGGCCGTGGCAGTGAAGATGTCGCTGAAGATATACGCGAGTTTACCGCCCAATGGCTTGATGCAAAGCCTTATATCGAAGCACACACCTCGGGGTCTACCGGAAAGCCTAAACGGATAGAGCTACCTAAAAGCGACATGACGGCTTCGGCTGAAGCCACATGCAAGCGCTTCGGCATTGACCGGCACAGCACACTTCATCTGTGTCTGCCGCTGCGCTACATCGCGGGAAAAATGATAATGGTGCGCGCATTCGTGTCAGGTGCGGAAGTCGTATGTGAGCCTCCGTCCAACAGCCCCCTAAGCAATTTCTACCTACGTGAGGGACAAAGAATTACCCTCAGCGCCATCGTACCCTCGCAAATCGAAGGACTACTTGACTCCCCCCTGCTCCCCCTCATTGACACCGTGATAGTCGGAGGAGCGCCGATGACCCCGCAGCAGGAGCAGGCGTTTATGAGCTACGGGGTCAACGCATACGCCACTTACGGCATGACCGAGACGTGTAGCCATGTGGCACTGCGCCGCGTAGGTACCGCGACCTACCACGCTATGCCGGGCATAACCTTCGGCACCGATGATCGCGGGTGTCTCATCATCAATGCGCCGCATTATACCTTCGGCCGACTTGTGACCAATGACATCGTGACCCTGACGGGCTCCACTTCATTCGTATGGCACGGACGCTACGACAATGTCATCAACAGTAGCGGCGTAAAGATTCATCCCGAAGAAATAGAGCGCATCCTGGCTCCGATTTTAGGCAACACGGAATACTTCGTCACCTCCCGTCCGAGCGAACGCTGGGGCAGTGAAATGATACTCGTGACCACTCCCGCAGGCATGTCATCAGAGGAGCTTATGACCGCCTGCCGACAGTTGCTCCCCGCCGTCAAGTGCCCGAAGGAGGTCATCATCCGCCCGTCACTTCCCCACACCTCCACCGGCAAACTCCTCCGCC
>CAZNBC010000354.1:0-1691 GCA_964571125.1 uncultured Bacteroides sp. | reverse complement strand
CACCTCCTCGGCTGCTGACCTTCTCGCTCAGGCCACGCCCGAGCGCCTCACGGAGATATTCCGCCTCTATGGCGAGCTGTCCAACGCCCGCCGCCTCGCTGCGGCCATAGTCAAGGCCCGTGAAGAAGCTCCGGTCGACACCGTCGAACGCCTGCTTGAGGTCGTCCGCCCGCTCATCAATCCCCGTCAGGAGAAGAAAGAACTCGCAATGCTCTTCCAGGCCCTGCGTATCGAAGTCAACAAGGAGCTGGATGCACTTCGCGACTTCCTCGAAGAGACCCTCAAGGTGCTTAGCCCCGGAGGACGCCTGGTTGTCATCACCTACCACTCCCTCGAGGATCGGCTTGTCAAGAACTTCATGCGCACAGGCAACCTCTCGGGCCACGACGAAAAAGACTTCTTCGGCCGTCGGCTGTCGCCGATGCGTTCCCTCACCGGTCGGCCCATCGTCGCCTCGCCTGAAGAGCTGGAGCGCAATCCCCGCTCACGCAGTGCCAAGATGAGGGTCGCCGAGCGTCTGTGATACTGAACTACCCTATTACCCCGGTCATTAACCCAATTTTACCCCGTTTCTCTCCCTGTAATGGCAAAAAAACAGAAGCAATCCCTCCTCCACACCATACTTCGCGGCCGTGTGCTGTCAAGTGACCTCTTCACCCGGCACTGGCTATTCGTCATCACCCTCCTGGCGGTGGTGATGCTCTACATCACAGACAAATACGAAAACCAGACCTCCATGGAGGAGATTCGTCGCCTCAACGGAGTGCTCGAAGTTGCCAAGACCGAATGTGTACGCGCCCGCAGCGCCTTTATGAGCCGCACCCGCGAGAGCCGTATGCAGCATCTGGTAGATTCCCTCTCGCTGGGTCTATATGTTCAGGACTGTCCACCCTATAAGCTACCCTCCGAATCACGATGAAGAAAGGCAACAGAGCTAAGATTGTAGGCCGTTACGTTGTCATAGGCCTGCTCATGACCCTCTTTTCGGCAGTGGTCATCTCAAAACTCGTGGACACCACCATCGTGTGCGCCGAGGAGTGGAACCGCAAGGCGAGCGAGGAGCTGGCCCGCACCGAAGTCATACGCCCCGAGCGTGGCAACATCCTTGCCTGCGACGGCAGTGTACTGGCTACCAATCTGCGTTTCTATACCGTCAGGATGGACTATCGCAGCGAGCGATTCAAGGAGGATACCCTGCACAAATACATCGATACCCTCTCGCGCTGCATGGCCGAGAAGTTCCCCGTGCGCACAGCCTCCGAGTGGCGTACCCACCTTCTCGCACCCCTCGAGAAGCCCCGCAACGAACGTCCCCGCAGCTACAAACTGCTCAACAATATCAGCAACACCGACCTCCAGGAGCTGCGTACATTCCCGTTCTTCAATCAGCGCAACCGCAATCGTAGCGGCCTTACATGGGAGATACGCATGCGTCGTGTCAACCCCTACGGCGACATGGCCCGCCGAAGTATCGGAGGTGTGGGTGCTACCGCCACAGACCCCGATATACACGGCATATCCGGCCTGGAGATGGCCCTTGACTCACTCCTCTATGGCCGCCCAGGACTCTCAAAGAAGATAGCCCTCACCAAAGGAATCGTAAACTGGACCGACCGTGCCGCCCATCCCGGCTACGACATCCGCACCACCATTGACATCAACATGCAGGACATCGTCGAGAACGAACTCAA
>CAZNBC010000353.1:0-1706 GCA_964571125.1 uncultured Bacteroides sp. | reverse complement strand
CAGAAGGTTGTGCCCGGTGATACCCTCCTGTTCCACGTGTCGTTCATGACCGAGCTGCGTCGTGGCTGCGCCATGATGAAAGGCTATGCCTTCGTAGGCGAAAAGATAGTGTCGGAATGTGAATTCATGGCGCAGATTATCAAGAACAAGTAAACAGAATCAACCAGTAAACTCTGTCTAATAATGAAACAACCCCTTGCATATATCCATCCCGCAGCAAAGATAGCCGCCAGTGTGGTAATCGACCCGTTTGTTACCATCGAGGCTAATGTTGAGATCGGAGAGGGCACACGTATCGCCAGCAACGTCACCATCATGGACGGCGCCCGCATCGGCAAAAACTGTACGATATTTCCCGGCGCCGTAATTTCCGGCATACCTCAGGACCTCAAGTTCAAAGGCGAGGACACCCTGGCCATAATCGGTGACAACACCACAATACGCGAATGTGTCACCATCAACCGCGGCACAGCAGCCAAAGGTAAGACCGTGGTAGGCAATAACTGCCTTATCATGGCCTACTGTCATGTGGCCCACGACTGCGTGGTAGGTGACAACGTCATCATGTCCAACGCGACACAGCTTGCCGGCGAGGTACAGGTAGACAACTTCGCTGTAATCGGAGGCGGCACACTGGTACATCAGTTCTGCCATATCGGGCCTCACGTGATGATTCAGGGTGGTGCTCTTGTCAATAAGGACATCCCTCCCTACGTGAAGGCTGCCCGCGAGCCTATCGCCTATGCCGGAGTCAATTCCATAGGTCTGCGTCGCAGAGGCTTCAGCGGCGAGGTCATAAGAGACATTCAGGAAATCTACCGCTATCTCTATCTGTCGGGCCTGAACAACTCTGACGCCATAGAGCGCATAGAGGCCGAACTGCCCGCCACTCCCGAACGTGACGAGATAATACTCTTCGTGCGCAATGCCAAGCGCGGCATCATCCGAGGCTATGTGTAATCACCCCTCGGTGAAGCAGAAGTGACACTCTCATCAAGGCACGCCGGGGGCGAGGTATACGTTCCGCGACGTGCCTTGTATGTTTTTCTACCAAACCAAGCGCGATGTCAATCAATAAAGTCATACTTGTGGGCAATGTTGGCAAAGACCCCGCCATACGCTATGTCGACGGACGTGCCGTGGCTGAATTTACGTTAGCCACCACGGAGCGTCCCCGAACCACCCCTGCCGGGGTAACAATACCCGAGCGCACGGAGTGGCACAACATAGTGATGTGGGACCAAGCTGCCGAAACCGCCGAAAAGTATATCCGCAAAGGGTCGAAACTCTTTGTGGAGGGGAAGCTGCGCAGCCGGGTATGGGAGGACCGCAACGCTATAAAGCGCACCATCACCGCCGTCTATGTCGACAACTTCGAGATTCTCTCGCGTGTCTGAGTGACGTCGTCTTACCTGAATTTAATTTACCAATCATTCTTCAACATCTATTCTCACACAATGAAAGAAGATCCCATCTATCAGGATGCCGATCCGGTGGAACTGCCTGAAAACGCGTTCCGCGAACTTGGAGAGGACGAGCATTACCGTCCGCTGATGCATCCTGCCCACGACTATCCCGAAACCACCCCTTATTCCGTAGGTCTGGGCCTGGTGCTTGCCGTGATATTCAGTGCGGCTGCCGCCTATCTGGGCCTGAAAGTAGGTCAGGTATTCGAGGCCGCCATCCCCATCGCCATCATAGCCATG
>CAZNBC010000352.1:0-1707 GCA_964571125.1 uncultured Bacteroides sp. | reverse complement strand
TCAGGCTCGTGAGGAAAAAGTTTGTCTTCGGGTGTAAAGGAAGTCCGAGTGTAAATAAAGTCCGGATTAATTGTAATTTTTATTATGGTTTCTGCCAGCTCCTCCCAAAGGCCTCGCTATCATCAGCGAGCTTTCGCCCATAACTATCATGCCCCGTTCATTTACCATATCATTATCTCAAAGAGAGAAGGAGCCCACAGCTTTGGAACCGTAAAAGGGAGTGCCGGCATTGCACCGGGGAACAATGGATGCGCCTTTATCGAGGAGTCAGTGTTAGGCACTATTATAGCCAAGGAGATACTCAAATTGCAGTACGCCTTCCCGATTTTGCAGATCTATCAGTTTGTCGTGATGCCTGACCATGCCCATATCTTATTACGTGTCAAGGATTGGTCGGAAAAGCACCTCGATTTTTATATAGAAAAATTATTTGAAAATGTAGCTGACTCTTACTCAAAAACAATTGGCAAAATTGTTAATCCTGACGACATCTTTCAACCCGGTTACTGCGATAAACCCTTACTCTTACAGCGTAGTCTCGACGGTATTTTCCGTTATATCCGCGAGAATCCTCACCGACTTGCCATGCGCAAGCAGTTCCCTCAATTTTTTAGACGAACACGAAGACTGTTGATCGGAGGCAATGAATACGAAGCCTATGGCAACCTCTTCCTTTTTCGCAATCCCGATAAAGAGGCTGTAAAGATCAGCCGAAAATTCACGCAAAAGGAGTGCGATCAAAAAATATCAAAATGGCTCTCGGATGCAGCTAAAGGGACAATCCTTGTTTCACCTTTCATTTCACCAAAGGAGAAAGCTATTCGCGCCGAAGCCGAAGAACTCGGTGCAAAAATCATTTTAATCACTCACAAAGCCTTCACCGAGCGCTACAAGCCTTCGGCTCACGATTTCTCCTTATGCTGCGAGGGCAGGTTGCTCATCATCTCTCTCGGGTTACCCACCAAAACACCCATTTCCCGCCAAATTTGCCTGCAGATGAACGACCTCGCCGAAGCAATAGCAAAATAAGGGTTGGCGTCCGGGTTAAGGGAGGATGGCGGCGAGGCGGAAGGTGGCGGTCGCGCTGGTGCGGGCGGCGGGGAGGAAGAAGCCGAGGGTCTCGGTGCCCGCGAACATCCACGGACCGTTAGAGTCGTTGGAGACCGCCTCAAGATAGTCGTAGAAATCGCGCGAGATCTGCGTCACAAGTACGGTGACGAGGTCGCCGTCGCGCAAATCGTCCTCATCCTCGGGTTCCTCCTCAATCTTGCCTAACATCACGATATTGCTCACAATCCCCTCCTGCGCGCCGTGGTCGGTAACCGTCTTCCATCGCCACATCTCGCCGTTGCGGAGATAACGCAGCCAGTAACAGGTGCCGGCTGCCGGATCCACGTCCTCAAACTTAGTGACCAAGAGTCCCGAATCGCCATACGGCATCTTATATGAACTGAACTCCATGTCCACTATCGGCACTTCGGGTGTCATGACTCCGGTCGCCGTAGCGACCTTTCCCTGTCGTTCCACGGTAACCATATACTCGTGACCGGGAATACCCCTCAAATCCGCTCTATAGACGCCGTCAGCGCCGGGAATTAACTCGCAGCTGACATTACCGGCTCCGTCAGTCAGATCGGTTAGGGTTATAATGCCGTCGGTCTGCGGGATGGTGTCCAATGCCTCGCCCATGGGAGTGGTATGGGTCAG
>CAZNBC010000351.1:0-1733 GCA_964571125.1 uncultured Bacteroides sp. | reverse complement strand
CGACTATTATCACGAGGCCTACAATCTGCGCCGTCAGGGCATATCCGACCCGTTGGCATATATGAAGGAGAATCCGCAAATTTACGGCGACATCGTGGTACGCCCTGTGGACCGCAGGGAGAATTTTGTGAAACGCGCTGTGGGCTTGCCCGGCGACCGCCTGAAAATCAAAGACGACATTGTCTATATCAACGGCAAGGCACTTCAGGAGCCTCAATATGTGCAGCACAATTATGTAGTGACGGTGACGTCGCCCATCCCTGCCGAGACCTGGCAGCGCATTGGCGTGAGCCTGAGCGATGTGGCCGGACAGCCTGTCACTGACTCCCGCTCCTCAGTCCCCTTCTACTACGTGCCACTCACTGCCCAAGCCCTCAAGGAGGTGGAGCAACTTCCACAAGTGGTGGGCACGCCCATACGGTCGAAAGAAATGTTTATGCCTCTCACCGACGGCATCTTCCCGGTGGGTGGCGGCATGGGATGGTCGTTGCAGGACATGGGAGAGTTCTGGATTCCGAAGCAAGGCTCCACCCTGCGCCTGACGCTTGATAATCTGCCCATCTACCGCCGCGCCATCGAGACTTATGAAGGCAACAAGGTAGAGGTGAAAAACGGCAAGATCTATATCAACGGCAAGCCGACGGACCACTATACATTTAAGATGGATTACTATTGTATGATGGGTGACAACCGCGACAATTCTTCCGACTCGCGCTTCTGGGGATTTGTGCCCGAAGACCATATTGTGGGCACACCGATGACGGTGCTTATATCATTTGACGAAGAACGCCCGCTCACCGACGGCAAGATACGCTGGAACCGCATCCTCCGCACCCCTAATCCGGATAAATAGGAGTTGCCGTGGAGCAAGTGATACCTTATCTTCCCTCAGCGCGATGGTATGGCGCGTGGCTGCGTCGATGCCTGTCGCAGGGCGGTGAGCAGATGCCGAATGTAGCCGCTCCCAACCGCACCATGATAGTGTCGCCGCGCGGGGAGCAGACTCTCACGGTGCCTATCGAAGGCGGCCGGCGCGAGTTGCTGCGCACACCCTGGGAGAAACTGAGGCTGTCGGAACACGGCAACTGGAGGCACGAACATCGTGAGGCCATCGCTTCGGCCTATGGGGCTACACCCTACTATCATCATTATGCCCACCTGATAGAGCCGATATATGATTCGCGGCGGTCAACCCTTCGCGAACTTTCGATGCTTCTGCACCTGCGGCTATGCCGGGCCGCAGAGCTACCCCGGCTTGTGGATTGGCTGAAAAAAAATCCCGATGCTCCGATTGTCCGACCTCAACACCCTGTGGAAAATCCGGATGCCTCGGCACTTGACCTGCTCTTTCGCGCAGGCCCTGAAACAATTTTCTATCTCCTGGCTCTTTAACTACGATTCTTATACACTCACCTCGCTATGACACGCCTTCTCTCTATCCTTATGATGCTGATAGCCGCAGCCTTCGTTGCAGCTCCTCCGGCATGTGCGCAGGAAGAGGCTCCGGAAGTGGAAGTGCAGGTCTACAGAGGTCGCTACAGATTTGTGGATACGTATGGCGACACGGTGATCATGACCGTCATAAGGGACATAACCGTCTATCCTCCGCTCAAATTCAAAAACAAGAAGGAAGAGGAATTCTATTGGCGCACGGTGAGGAATGTCCGCAAGACTCTCCCCTACGCCAAGCTCGCATTCAATACTCTCTGCGAGACCTACGAATACATACAGTC
>CAZNBC010000350.1:0-1787 GCA_964571125.1 uncultured Bacteroides sp. | reverse complement strand
TGAGCCGTACATTCTATGCCAAAGGTCAGACCGGTCAGCAGCTCCTTCTCGGTGCCTACGCTTCGCTCAACCGTCAGATCAACTTAGGCAAGGTCAAGAGCTACAACCGTTATGAGATGCACGATGTAGTCCTCATCAAGGATAAGGACGGAGTACCCCGCGCACGCGGTATAATCGCCAAGAACCTTGTGACAGGCAAGATGGAGCGTTTCTCGGCCCATGCAGTCGTTATTGCATCGGGTGGTTATGGTAATACATACTTCCTCTCCACCAACGCAATGGGTTGTAACTGCTCTGCAGCAATGGCCTGCTACCGTAAGGGCGCACTCTTCGCAAACCCCGCATTCGTTCAGATTCACCCCACATGTATCCCCGTTCACGGTGACAAGCAGTCCAAGCTGACCCTTATGTCAGAGTCTCTCCGTAACGACGGTCGTATCTGGGTGCCCAAGAACATTGAGGATGCTGTCAAACTCCAGAAAGGTCAGATCAAGGGTAGCGATATTCCCGAAGAGGATCGTGACTACTATCTGGAGCGCCGTTATCCGGCATTCGGTAACCTCGTGCCCCGTGATGTGGCTTCACGTGCCGCCAAGGAGCGTTGCGACAAAGGTTATGGCGTAAACAACACCGGCCTTGCAGTATTCCTCGACTTCTCCGAGGCCATCAACCGTCTCGGCATCGACGTGGTACGTCAGCGCTACGGTAACCTCTTCGACATGTACGAGGAGATCACCGACGTTAATCCCGGCGAGCTTGCCAACGAGAAGGATGGCGTTAAATATTACAACCCGATGATGATCTTCCCCGCCATCCACTACACAATGGGTGGTATCTGGGTAGACTATGAGCTCCAGACTTCTGTCAAGGGTCTCTTCGCTATCGGTGAGTGCAACTTCTCCGACCACGGTGCCAACCGCCTCGGTGCTTCGGCTCTGATGCAGGGTCTCGCCGACGGCTACTTCGTGCTCCCCTATACCATCCAGAACTATCTGAGCGACCAGATCTCCGTACCCCACTTCCGCACCGACACTCCCGAGTTTGACGCCGCCGAGGCCAAGTGCCAGGCTCTCCAGGACCACCTGATGAGCATCAAGGGCAAGCGCTCCGTCGACTCCCTGCATAAGGAGCTCGGCCACATCATGTGGGAATACGTAGGCATGGCCCGCGACAAGGAAGGCCTGCAGCACGCCCTCAAGGAGTTCAAGCGTCTGCGTCATGAGTTTGAGACCGACCTCTTCATCCCCGGCACACAGGAGGGCATGAATGTGGAGCTCGACAAGGCATTCCGTCTCAACGACTTCATCACCATGGGTGAGCTCGTGGCCTACGACGCCCTCTCGCGCAACGAGAGCTGCGGCGGCCACTTCCGCACTGAATATCAGACGGAGGAAGGCGAGGCCAAGCGCGACGATGAGAACTGCTTCTACGTGAGCTGCTGGGATTATGCCGGAAGCGACGACAAGGCTCCTGAGCAGATCCGCGAACCGCTCCACTATGAGGCCATCAAGGTTCAGACCCGCAACTACAAGTCTTAATTCCCCCTCATCCCCAACCTTTAAATCGAAAAGAAGAAATGGAAGATAGAATAATGAAAGTCAACCTCAAGGTTTGGCGCCAGGCCGACGCCCGGAGCAAGGGGGCATTCGTGACTTATCGCGACGTGGAGACCACCCCTGACACATCCTTCCTTGAGACTCTGGATATCCTCAACGAGACGCTCGTGGAGCGCGGCGAGGAACCCATCGTGTTCGACCACGACTGCCGCGAGGGTATCTGCGGTATGT
>CAZNBC010000349.1:0-1794 GCA_964571125.1 uncultured Bacteroides sp. | reverse complement strand
CCGCTTTTTGCCAGAATGAGAATCCGGCTCTCATCGTGCGTGCCGATGACATGGGATCGTTTCGTGCTGCCAATATTGCCTGCATGGATGGTTACAAGAACGGTGTCGAGACTGCAATAGAGGTAATGGCTGTCACTCCGTGGTTTCCGGAGGCGGCGCGACTGCTTAAAGAAAATCCGGGCATAGACGTCGGGCTGCATCTTGCTTTCACGAGTGAATGGGATAATGTGAAATGGCGTCCGCTCACGCCGTGCCCCAGTCTCACCGACAGCAACGGCTATTTTCTGCCCATGATGTTTCCTAACAAGGCTTATCCCGGGTTGTCGATCATGGAAAACAAGTGGGATATAAACGAAATCGAACAGGAAGCGCGGGCACAGATCGAACTCGCCCTGAAGAATATCCCTCAAATCAGTCACATATCGGGACACATGGGCTCGATGATGTTTGCCCCGGAAGTGGTGGAACTGATGAAACGCTTGGGAGAGGAATACAATCTTCCGGTGATGGACTGCCTGGGAGTGATGGATGAGTACGGGCTTACGTTCAAGGGGTATGACGGGCCATCGGCAACCTCGGCCGAGAAGGAGAGAGCGTTTATCAAGATGCTTGACGGGCTTGAACCGGGAAAGAAGTATCTGTTTCTCGATCATCCGGCCCTCGACAATGAGGAAATGCAGACCGTGGGGCATATCGGATATGAGAATGTGGCAGTTGACCGCCAAGGTGTGACGGATCTTTTCACCAGTCCACGCGTCAAGCAGGCTATCGAAGACCGAAACATCAATCTTATCAGCTATAACGACCTCACTAAGAGTCTGCCGCGCGGCGAGGCATCGCCGGCTCTCGACAAGGCTTTTGACAAATATCTAAAGGCTGTGGAGAAGTGCGGGGAGGATCTGCACAGTATCATGATTGTGAAGGATGGCAAAGTGGTGAAGGAGCAATGGCTCGGTGAGGGTGACCGCAACACACCGCATGTGCTCAACTCGGTGAGCAAGACATTTACCGCCACGGCGGTAGGGTTTGCTGTAGCAGAGGGACTTCTTGACGTCAACGACAAGGTGATCTCGTTTTTCCCTGACAAACTTTCCGCCGAGGTCAGCGATAATCTGAAAAATCTCGAAGTGAGACATCTTCTCACAATGTCGTCGGGACACGATGTAGACCCGACGTCGCGCGTGGCACGCGACGGCAGCGACGGTGCCGACTGGGTGGAAGTGTTCCTTGCCACACCTCTGGAGCATGAACCGGGTTCAACGTTTGTCTACAACAGTCTTGGCACATACGTTTTGTCGGCTATCGTGCAGAAGGTAACGGGCGAGAAGGTTATCGATTATTTGTATCCGCGTCTGTTCCGTCCGCTCGGCATTGTCGGCGCCACGTGGCAGGAGAGTCCGCAGGGGATCAACTGCGGTGGATGGGGACTCTACCTGAAAACCGAGGATCTCGCGAAAATGGGTCAGCTAATACTCCAGAAAGGTGAATGGAACGGTAAGCAGATTATCCCGGCATCGTGGATAGAGACTGCTACAACATCGAAGATCGAATCGCTACCGGCCGGAGCGCGTAAGGAAACCCTGAAAATTAAACCTAAGGACAGCGACTGGCTTCAGGGGTACGGTTATCAAATGTGGCGCTGCCGCCACAACGGTGTGCGTGCCGACGGTGCCGCCGGGCAGTATATAATCATCCTTCCTGACGAAAATACCGTGATCGCCACAACAGCCAAAATCAATGATATGCAGGAGGAAATCAACCTTATATGGAAGTATCTGCTGCCGGCGTTGAAGT
>CAZNBC010000348.1:0-1797 GCA_964571125.1 uncultured Bacteroides sp. | reverse complement strand
GTGTCTTCTTCACCCCCAAGAAGATGGGTGCCCAGACCGCCGAGGCCAACATCAATGCCGGCATCGCCGCCGCCCACCAGTGTGTGGCCATGCTGCGCGACGGCAAGGTGATGTATCAGGTCAACAAGTAACAGTAATCCTACTGACTTACAGGCGATGTGTCGAACTTCGGCGCATCGCCTTGTTGATTCTTGTTGATTAATGAGAAAAAAGCACTACCTTTAAGGTGAAAAAAAGGAAAAGAAAGATGGAAAAATATCTGTTTTCGCTGCCGATGAAGGTCAGGGACTACGAAGTTGACTCGCAGGGCATAGTCAACAATGCCGTATATCTTCACTACATGGAGCATACGCGCCATGAGTTCTGCCAGTGGGCCGGCACCACGTTCCGTGCCATGCAGCAGGAGGGTATTGACCCGGTGCTGAGGGAGGTGCACATCACCTATCTCACCCCCTTGCATCTCGGCGAAGAGTTTGTGAGCTGCCTCAACTTCAGGCGTGACGGCGCACGCTTCGTGTTTGACCAAGAGATATTTCATCATCCTTCAGGCGTTACGGCTGCCAAGGCAGAAGTTACGGTAGTGACTTTGCAGAACGGACGCCTCACCCGAGGCGACAGGCTTGCCGAGGCTTTTGCCGATTACCTGCAGAAATAATCACCCCACGCCACGATTGTGACTTATGAGCATAGAGGATGATAGGCTGCTTTATCGCATAGCGTTCGCTTCACTGCGCGGCATGAATGTCACTGTCGCCCGCGAATGGCTTCAGCGCATAGGTACCGAGCGCGAATTCTTTCAGCTTGGTCAGAGGGAGCTTGCGGCCCTCTACGGCATGTCGCACGGGCTGTTTGACGACTCCGTGCGTAGTGCGGCCCTTGACGCGGCCCGCAGGGAGATGGATTTCGTGTACACCCACGGAGTGAAATGTCTGTATTTCACCGATGAGGCCTATCCCTACCGTCTGCTCCAGTGCGAGGATGCTCCCGCGATGCTCTATATGCTCGGG
Source organism: uncultured Bacteroides sp. (assembly GCA_964571125.1). Taxonomy (GTDB): domain Bacteria; phylum Bacteroidota; class Bacteroidia; order Bacteroidales; family Muribaculaceae; genus Paramuribaculum. The sequence goes on along the minus strand of CAZNBC010000348.1, from coordinate 790 downwards.
TCGTGCGACCTCAATGCCGTGCAGTTTATGGCCGTGGTGGGCACGCGCCATGCCACTCCCTACGGCATTGACTTTACCGGCAAGCTTATCCGTACGCTTGGTGAGAACTGTGAGGCGTCCGTCACCATCGTGAGCGGCCTCGCCTTTGGCATAGACATCGCGGCCCATCGTGAAGCCATGAAGAACCAACTGCCTACGGTCGCGGTGCTTGCTCATGGACTGAACACTATCTATCCTGCCGTACATCGCCAATCGGCCGTAGAGATTGTCAGGAAAGGAGGCGCTTTAGTCACCGAATATCTCACGTCATCGGCTATTCACAAGGGCAATTTCCTGGCCCGCAACCGCATTGTGGCCGGATTGTGCGATGCCGTTACGGTGGTGGAGAGTGCGGCTAAGGGAGGCGCGTTGGCCACGGCCCGTCTTGCCTCAGAGTACAACCGCGATGTGTTCGCGCTCCCCGGACGAATCAACGACACCTATAGCCAAGGCTGCAATAGCCTGATAGCCTCGCATGTGGCCCATCTGCTCACCGATGCCGACGCGCTCATGGAGGCCATGTCGTGGCCCCGCCGCACCGTCGACGAAGAAGCCGTGCAGCAACAGCTGTTCACCTCGCTGTCTCCCGAAGAGGAGCGCGTTATGCAGCTGCTCTCGCAGGGTGACACGCTGTCACTCAGCCGCTTGGTGGTTGCCACCGGTATCCCTGTAGGCCGTCTGCTCGCCATCCTTGTCAACCTCGAGTGCAAGGGCCTCATACTAAAATATCCCGGCAGCAGCTACCGAATGG
>CAZNBC010000347.1:0-1800 GCA_964571125.1 uncultured Bacteroides sp. | reverse complement strand
ATACTGGCGGCCGAGGCGACGTCCACACCGCAAACGGCCACAGCCGTAATGGCGCGCACCGCGCTATGACTGCGGCGCGACCGCATATACCGCAGGGCTATCCCTGCGGGCAGGAGTTGTCTCATTATTCTTTCATCGGGAGATTTTCCTCTCCTTCGGCCGGCTCGTCGGCAGTTCCCTTGATAGGATCGGAAGCGAGCAATCGGTCGATATTCTCAATATAATCAAGTGAATCGTCGAGATAGAACTGGAGGTCAGGACACTTCCTTAGCACCTGACGCACGGCCTGAGCCAATTCATAACGAACGGTCTTGCTCTGGCGGTTGATATTCTCAAGCACCTCGTTGGCCTTATCACCGGGGAAGATACTCAGATATGCTCGCGCGATGGAGAGATCGGGCGACACCCTGACCTCCGTCACCGATACAAGCACACCGCCAAGTCGTGCCGTCTCCTTACGGAATATCTCGCTTAATTCTTTCTGTATAAGTCTTGCTATCTTTGCTTGTCTTTTGCCTTCCATAATATTGAAGTGATTTATTAGTCTTAATTCTGTATTTAGAACGCACCCGGACGCATAAGGGTTTAAGGTGGTGTCCTCCCTAATCACTCCGATTTACGGTGTATGAGTGTCAGACCGTCGCGCACCGGTAGGATGACACATTCCGCACGCGGGTCGGAGGCAACCCTGTCGTTGAAGCTCTTGATGGCATCGGTCTGCGCGTCATGCCTGTCAGCTTCGGCCACGTGTCCGTCCCAAAGAGTATTGTCGGCAATTATGAAACCGCCCGGCTTTACGAGACGCATCGACTCCTCGTAATAGGCTGGATATTCCCTCTTGTCGGCATCCATAAAAATGAGGTCAAACGATGCGTCGGGGAGTTCACTCATAGTCTTGAGTGCGGGACCTATACGCAGCTCCACCTTTTTGCCCGTCTCACCGGCGGAGTCTAAAGCCTCACGGATGAAATCTTCAAGTTCGTCAAAAGCCTCGAGCGTAAGGAGCGTAGCGCCATCCTCCAGACCTTCGGCCATGCAGAGTGCCGAGTATCCGGAGAAGGTGCCGAGTTCCAGCACACGTTTCGGACGGATCATCATGGTTAGCATCTTAAGCAGACGACCTTGCAGATGACCCGAACACATTCGTCCATTGATGAGGCGGAGATTTGTGAGCCGCTCAAGTCGCCGGAGGTGCTCCGGCTCCGCAGAGATATGCTCCTCTATATAGTCTTCAAGTTCGGGGGTCATTTTATTCTATCCACATTTAAAGTGTTACCGATCATATAAAGAGCGTGACTGACGGCCAAGGCATAGCCGTTGATACCGCAACCGGAGATTACACCGGCATTGACACCCTCAGCCGTGACTGACTTCCGGCGAAACTCCTCTCGCTGCAGTATATTGCTGATATGCACCTCGATTGTGGGTATGTAAGGGGGCACGTCTCGCAGGGCATCGGCAATGGCGTAGGAGTAGTGGGCATAAGCACCGGGATTGATAATAATGGCGCCACAGTGCGGGTCATCGCAAAGAGTCTGTATTCGGTTGATTATCTCGCCTTCCGAATTACTTTGGAAGAAATCCAAGGAAGTGTCCTTGAAATTCTCCACGAGTTCACGATTTATAGCCTCAAGGGTTTTGGATCCGTAGATATCCGGATCGCGCCGGCCGAGTCGGTTAAGGTTTGGTCCGTTGATAATCGCTATGTATGCCATGACAGATAGGTTCTTAGTGGGAAAGAGAATATGGGGAAGAGCTATTTTGAGGGGGAGATAAGTCAGTGGAAGGAAAGTACGAAAA
>CAZNBC010000346.1:0-1805 GCA_964571125.1 uncultured Bacteroides sp. | reverse complement strand
ATGGAAACTATGTCGGAAGCACTCCATACGAGTCAACTGAAAGTTTTGACATACAAGGTTTGACCTATAACAACTCCGGTAATGTACAGATTGAGGTTACTTGTGAGAAAAACGGTTATTTGCCTCAAAAACGTCGCTTTAATCTTCGCCAGGCGATTGACCAAAAAGAGATTTCAACCAAGTTTAATCTTGTAAAGGAGGAAGAATGACGTGGTAGCTTTTTCGCTACTGTATAATTGGGGAGTGATGACCAACCATTAACCTTGACATGAAGCGTGACGCTGGTGAAATACGGCGTCACGCTCATTTTATTTAAATCATGTTTTATTTAAATCATGGCATGTTGAGGGTCTATTAAATGGTTCGGGAGGTTACCTCTGAGTAGATTTATTTTGTGCGATGAAGTAAATCACGTATATTTGCAGTATCACCCTCTTAAAGACTAATCACAACTATCTCATTATGTACGCAATAGAAGGTCAACTACCTGAGTATCCCAAATTCGTAGAAGGCATACGCCGTGCTCCCGACCGTGGTTACAGGCTTACGCCCGCACAGACCGAGACAGCCCTGCGCAATGCCTTACGATATATTCCCGCAGAACTGCATGCCGAGGTGGCTCCGGAATTTATGAACGAACTGCTTACCCGTGGCAAAATCTACGGCTACCGTTTCCGTCCCGAGGGTGACATCCGCCCCCGTACTGTGGAGGAATACAAGGGAAAGTGCTTGGCCGGAAAGGCGTTTCAGGTGATGATAGACAACAATCTCAGTTTTGACATCGCCCTCTACCCCTATGAACTCGTGACCTATGGCGAGACGGGTCAGGTGTGTCAGAACTGGATGCAGTATCGCCTCATAAAGAAGTATCTTGAGGAGCTTACCGAAGATCAGACTCTGGTAGTGGAGAGCGGACATCCTCTCGGACTCTTCCGCTCTCGTCCCGACGCCCCCAGGGTTATCATTACCAATTCCATGATGGTAGGGCAGTGGGATAACCTTCATGACTGGGAGATAGCCGCCCAGATGGGTGTGGCAAACTATGGACAGATGACTGCCGGAGGGTGGATGTATATCGGTCCTCAGGGTATTGTGCACGGCACATTCAATACGCTCCTTAATGCCGGCCGTCTTAAGCTCGGCATAAAGGGTGAGGAAGACCTTAAGGGTCACCTCTTCGTGTCATCCGGACTTGGAGGCATGAGTGGCGCACAACCTAAGGCTGCCGACATTGCCGGTGCGGCTTCAATAATAGCCGAGGTTGATGCCTCACGCATTGCCACACGTTATAATCAGGGATGGGTGCAGCATGTCACCGACTCTATTCCCGAGGCTTTCGCCCTTGCACGTGCCGCAATGAAGGAAAACCGTCCTTGCTCCGTGGCCTATCATGGAAATATCGTGGATTTGCTGCAATATGCCGTAGACAATAATGAGCATATCGAGCTCCTTTCGGACCAGACCTCATGCCATGCCGTATATGAGGGTGGCTATTGCCCCGTAGGGCTGACCTTTGAGGAGCGCACCGCACTGTTGCGCGACGACCGCGAAGCGTTTGCAGCCAAAGTCAATGAGTCACTGCGCCGCCACTTCGCTCTCATTAAGGAGCTTGTAGGCCGCGGTACATATTTCTTTGACTACGGCAACTCCTTCATGAAGGCTATCTATGATGCCGGAGTAAAGGAAATATCACGCAATGGCGTAGACGAAAAGGACGGCTTCATCTGGCCCTCCTACGTCGAGGATATCATGGGTCCCGAACTGTTTGACTACGGCTACGGCCCGTTCCGCTGGGTATGCCTCAG
>CAZNBC010000345.1:0-1823 GCA_964571125.1 uncultured Bacteroides sp. | reverse complement strand
CCAGCAGACGATAGTCAAGGGTATCGCCCGACGCCTCAAGCTCATCGTACATATTGAGGGATATCACCATAGGGATGTCCATGTCGATAAGCTCGGTGGTGAGGTAGAGGTTGCGCTCGAGATTGGAGGCCACCACCACATTGATAATCACGTCGGGAGTCTCATCCTTAAGATAACGGCGCACGTAAAGTTCCTCGGGCGAATAGGATGACAGGGAGTAGGTGCCGGGGAGGTCAACGATACGGAAGCGGTAGCCTCCGTGAGTGAACATGCCGGTCTTGGCATCGACGGTGACGCCGCTGTAGTTGCCTACATGTTCGTGGGCACCCGACACGATATTGAACATCGAAGTCTTGCCGCAATTAGGATTGCCGATGAGCGCCACGTTGATGACAGGCTTCTCTATCTCCACTTTCGGAGTCACTGAGGCTCGGGAATGTACCGACGACACCTGTGCCTCGTGCTTATCCCCCTTGGCTACCACGAGTGTGTCTTGACCGTCCTCAGTGTCGGCAAGCGGAGTAACCTCCACCAACATGGCTTCGGAATTGCGCAGGGATATCTCATACCCCATCAGAGAGAATTTCACCGGGTCGTTGAGCGGGGCCTGCATGAGGCGCGTGACGACACGCCCGTGGACAAATCCCATCTCAATCATTCGTTTACGGAATGCACCGTGGCCGAGCACCTTGACCACTACGGCCGACTGACCGTTCTTTATATCAGAAAGCTTCATCAGTTTTCATTAGGGGGTTATGGCTCCTGCTCTCCGCGAAGAGTACATCGCAGCAGATTTTCGCTACGCAAAGGTGCGAAAATCCCCCCACTTTGCCAAATTTATTTAGACAAAGTATAAATAAGGCTTTATAGCAGACACGACATCAGGTAGACACAGACAAACCCGTTGAGCGTACCCGCAGCCACCTGAAGGAGCGTATGACGGCGGAGATAGACACGCGAGGTGCCTACACATCCGGTGATTACCACCGCAATAATGGTCCACAGCAGCATGTCGTGGACACCAACGCCTGAACCGGCCACACGGAACATCATGGCCACGAGTCCACCAAGCGCAGCGGCGTGGGCGCTGATTTTCCACCAAAAGTTGACCACCAGGGATATGAGGGCTGCCACAGCACCACCCACCATAAATCCGGTGAGCCAGCCCGGAGCCGAAGCGCGATAGAGATACAGCGCGCAGCCGAGGTAGCACAATATGGTTATGGCATAAGGTATGGGGCGCTCGGCGCGCTGATTGAGTCCGGGGTCAGACACCACCATCATCTTAAGCAGCAGATAGATGGCCAACAGCGGCAGAAAGCAGGTAATGAAGAATGTGGCCGCACATACCGTTAGCTTGGCCGACATAGGGAGATAGCATAATATGGTCAGTGACACCGCCAGTATCATGGCATACGTGGGCACTAACAGCGGGCTGAAAACGCCCGAGAATATGTGGGAAATCTGTTTCATAAGTGAATCCACAAGTGGTTATATGCTAAAAACATGGCGGTGTGTCAAAAGGTTGAATCACTTTGACACACCGCACGAAAAAAATATTGTCAGTCCCGACTTACCTACGTATTAGCCTACGAAGCAGAGTATCAGACCCTGGGCAGCAACCACACGGAGAAACATCGTCAGAGGATAGACCGTGGAGTAAGCTACCGCGGGAGCATCATTGCCGGTAGAACCGTTTGCATAGGCCAAGGCCGGGGGATCGGTGTAGCCGCCCGAGAAGAGACCCATGATAGTAAGGAAGTTGATCTTGTAGACTCCGCGGGCGATACATCCCACCACAACCAGAGGCACGAAGGTGATGA
>CAZNBC010000344.1:0-1825 GCA_964571125.1 uncultured Bacteroides sp. | reverse complement strand
AGGATATGCTGATGATAGGCTTCTTCGCCGAAGCCGACAGTGACGCACCCCTCCGTCTTTCCGCCGAAGTAGACGGTGCCGCATGGCACCCGGCCTCCGAGGCCCTCACCATGGTACATCCCGACGGTAGCGTCTCCCACGCCCTTGTCAAATCATTTCTAATGGCTTAGCGAGCCTCCAAGCACCACCTTTCTTCATCCCCTGCAACCGCCTCTCACACTTTTATCCCCATAAAAGTGTGGTCATACCACATTTTTATCCACATAAAAATGTGACCGCCCTACATTTTTATCCACATAAAAGTGTAATTTTGTAGCGCAATCAACAAATAATCAGGCATGCAGCGAAGTATATACAATCAACTGCTCCGATGGAAGGAGTCTGAGCGCCGTAAACCTCTGATGCTTTACGGCGCGCGTCAGGTTGGTAAAACATATATTCTGAAAGAATTCGGAGAGCGGGAGTTTGACAATATGGTCTATATCAACTGCTATAAAAACGCGGCGGTTGAAGTTCTGTTTTCAACATCTAATGATGTGAATAGCCTGCTGCTGGGCCTTTCGGCTCTGAGCGGTGAGGAGATTAAGGAACATAGGACTCTTGTATTTATGGATGAGGTGCAGGACGTACCCGATGTCATTGCGTCGCTGAAGTATTTTTGTGAAGATGCGCCTGGTGTGGCCATAGTCACGGCCGGCTCGCTGTTGGGAGTTCAGAATATGGAAGGCCGACCTTTCCCTACCGGTAAGGTTGACATCATGCACATGTACCCAATGACATTCGTAGAATTTCTCGAGGCCCTCGGAGAGAATAATTTGGCTGAGTTGATAAGGCAGCCGGGACATGAGGAAGTGATCAATGCGTTGCTACCCAAGTGCAATGAACTGCTCCGGCAGTATTACTTCGTTGGTGGCATGCCGGAAGCTGTGGCCGAATTTGTAAGAAGTCATACACCTGAATATGTGAGGAAAATTCAGCTTGACATTCTTGCGGCTTACGATGCCGACATTGCCAAGCACGCCGGCGTAGATACTCAGAAAGCCCGAATGGTATTTCAGTCAATTCCGTCGCAATTGGCCAAAGAGAACAAGAAATTCGTTTTCGGAGCTTTGAGAAAAGGGGCACGCGCCGCCGATTATGAGAATGCCATACAATGGCTCGTTGATGCCGGTCTGGTGTATAAGGTCAACCGTGTCTCCAAAGTAGAATTACCGCTGAAATTCTACATGGATATGAGTGGATTCAAACTTTTCGTGTTGGATGTAGGACTACTTGGCGCCATGACCCAAGTGGCACCGGCCATGATGCTGATTGGTGACAATGTATTCTCGGAATATAAAGGCGCTTTTACAGAGAACTATGTGCTGACCCAGATGGTAGCGGTGCCCGATACCGTGGTGGGGTATTACTCCAAAGACAACTCCACGATGGAACTTGATTTCGTAGTTCAGGCAGGCAGCCACCTGTTGCCTATAGAAGTTAAGGCCGAAGAAAACGTCAAGTCGCGCTCCCTCAGGCAATTCATCACCGTAGACAAAGCCGGCAGCGGACTGCGAGGTATCAGGTTCTCCATGAAAGGTTTTGAGCATCAGGACTGGGTGGAAAGCGTACCCCTTTGTGCCGCCGGAGCATTTGTGAACCGGCTTACCCATAGCTGAAGCAAGAGTGGCTATACGCAGCAGTGCGACATCGCACTCCCCTTGCCAAATCATTTTGTGAAAATCAAGACTCCGGCAAGAGAAGTTATCAACAAGTTATCAACACACTGTTAACAGGGGTGTGAATAATTCGGTTTGCCAATCCAGAGGGTTAGCCGTAACTTTGC
>CAZNBC010000343.1:0-1831 GCA_964571125.1 uncultured Bacteroides sp. | reverse complement strand
TAGAGCATCTGACTACGGATCAGAAGGTTACAGGTTTGAATCCTGTGGGAGTCACAAAGCTTTTTTTCGACCACTTGCTCACTATCAGTTCAAGTGGTCGCTTTTTTCATTTCACCCTGTTGACTTTTATACTGATATGCAGCGTATAATACAGACCCTTGAGCTTAATGAATCTGAAGAAGCGCTTCAGGCTTACCTTAAGGCACACGATGAGATATGGCCCGAGATAGTTGAGGGCATACGTTCGGTAGGCATAGAGACTATGGACATCTATCGCCTTGGCTACACATTGGTCATGGTGGTGGAATTGCCCGACGATATTTGCTTTGACGAGGCTATGCAACGTCTCGCCACGCTTCCTCGCCAGCAGGAGTGGGAGGAATTTGTGGGACGCTATCAGAAGTGTGACCCCAAGAGCACCTCGTCAGGCAAATGGAAACGCCTCACACGATTCTTTCAGTTGCCTCAGACAGATAAGGGCGTCTGACTTTCCGGCCGTCTGACATTATCAATGATGCTTGATAACTAATAGCTGATGAAAAAGGTTTTTGTTTCCGGATGCTATGATATGTTGCATTCCGGCCATGTCGCTTTCTTCAAGGAGGCCTCAAAGTATGGCGATCTGTATGTCGGCATTGGCTCAGACAAGACTATCGAGGAGCTGAAACACCGCAAGACTGTATACTCCGAGAAGGAGCGCCTCTATATGGTCAAGGCTATCCGCTACGTTAAGGATGCGTATATCAACGGTGGGTCCGGTATGCTCGATTTTCTTGACACGCTCGACATAGTGAAGCCCGACGTGTTTGTGGTCAATTCCGATGGTGGTAGCGACAGTAAGCGCGAGCTTTGCCGTCAGCGGGGCATAGAGTATATAGTGCTTGAGCGCGAACCCGATGAAGGGCTTGAGGCAAGAAGCACCACATCGCTCCGACAGGGCGTGAAGTCCCATCTGCCTTACCGTGTGGATATCGCCGGCACGTGGATTGACCAGCCATACGTGTCGCAATACGGCTCAGGATGGGCTATCACTTGCTCTATTGAGCCTACGCAGGAATTTATGGAGCGTGGAGGCATGTCGACATCCACCCGCAACGCCGCACGAAAGATATGGCCCTACGAATTACCGAATTATAATGAGGAGATGCTGGCGCGTCTTCTGTTCTGCTTCGAGAATGACCCTGAGAACGAGGGGCATATCTCCGGTGCTCAGGATGCTATCGGGATATGTATGTCGGGTCTGACCCGCCATTGGTATGACGGGCACTACTGGCCGTCGCGTATAGAGTCGTGTCATGACGAGGACACACTGCGTTGGCTTGAGAGCCATGTGTGCCTCATTCCCATGTTCCCGCGTCGTGAAGGATGGTCACCCATGGAGGGCAAGGATGTCACACCGGAAAAAGTGGCCAAGTTGTCCGATGCCGCATCGCGGTGCTGGGATGCCATTATGGCTCACGACCTGAAGGAGTTTGCCCGTGCCTTCAGTGACTCGTTCAATGCGCAGATTTCTATGTTCCCTGCCATGATGCAGCCCGGAGTTCAGGAGTATATTGACCGTTGGAAAGATAAGGCATTGGCATGGAAGATGGTTGGCGCCGGTGGCGGCGGTTACCTCGCCTTGGTAGTTGACACCATTCCCGACTCCAACCCCGATGGTGATGAAGTCATCCCCATCAAAATTCGCCGCAAAGACTCCCTTTAACAGAAGGATATTATACGCAAGAGGCCGTCTAATTTGTTGTTAGACAGCCTCTTGTGTATAGTAAAAGTTACTCCCACTCGATTGTGGCCGGTGGCTTGGAGGAGATGTCGTAGCAGACGCGGTTGA
>CAZNBC010000342.1:0-1836 GCA_964571125.1 uncultured Bacteroides sp. | reverse complement strand
AAGGCGTAGCCCGTCAGCTCACACTCGACCGCGACCCCCACGGCAACGTACAGGTGTCGCTCATCGAGACCGAGAAGCTGCTGAGCGAGATGGTAGGCCGTCGTCTCGAAGAGATGCGCAAGGAAGGCAAGTACAACGGTAAGTTCTCAGCCCTGCACCACTTCTTCGGCTACGAAGGACGTTGCGCCGCTCCCTCAAACTTTGACGCTGACTACTGCTATGCCCTCGGCTACAATGCAGCCATGCTGATCAATGCCGGCGTTACCGGTTATATGTCAAGCCTCCGCAACCTCACCGCACCCTCAGTGCAGTGGCTCGCAGGCGGTATACCTATCACCATGATGTTCAACATGGAGCGTCGCCACGGCGAGATGAAGCCCGTGATACAGAAGGCCCTCGTTAAGCTCGACGGCAAGCCCTTCAAGAAGTTCGCTGCCAAGCGTGCCGACTGGGCTATGAGCACCAGCTACGTATTCCCCGGCCCCATCCAGTACTTCGGCCCCGCTGAAGTATGCGACCAGCCTACCCGCACACTCTATTACGAGCAGCTCGACAAGTAATTGTCATTAGCATAATACTTTGAATAAGGCGATGTGTCATCTGCGGCACATCGCCTTATTCATTGTTAATAGGTAGGGGGAAGCATCGGTTAATGATGAGGGGAATCACCGGACGTGACGGACTCAGACGTTGGCATCGATTAACATTGCCAGAATGACCATGAAAAGAACTGTAGGAATCATAGCATGAAGAAGTTTGTGGAGGTACGGGGTGGTGATATGTGCCTGATGATTCCCTAAGCAGGCGTGTAGACGTCGGGATACAAGAAAAGAGGGGAATTCATCACACCTCAATCATAGCTATAACAGGCCCGCCAAGGCCTACAGACTGAATGATAATGAGGGTAGAATAAACTGCCCCTCTGAAATTTGCCTATGCTAAATGATGTGTGACGGCCGTAGTCGCGGAGGGCGACCCCAGGCATCCACGGGTATAGATATGACAAAAAACAGAAAGAGCGTCTAATCTCACTCGTTCTCAGTCTGTTGGTTGGAATTGGCGGTTCGTTATAGCTGAGAAAGATAGCTTGACACTTTTCTTGTCCGACAGTATTTCTCCTCTGTCGGATAATGCAAAGATAGGTATAAAATGCGAGGCAGACGCTCCAACAGGCAGAATATTCTACTTACGCAGGCAGATAAAAAGTCAGGGAGCCGTGTCGCGGACGGACACAACTCCCTGAGGAATGTTTTCAAGCTTTGATTCAGCGGTGAGGCTTAGAAGGCGGTAACGATGCCCATGAAGTCCTCAGCCTTGAGTGAGGCGCCACCGATGAGGCCACCGTCAACGTTGGGCTTTGCGAAGAGAGCCTTGGCGTTTGAGGGCTTGCAGCTGCCACCGTAGAGGATAGAGGTGTTTTCAGCTACTTCCTTGCCATACTTGTCTTCGATAACCTTGCGGATGTGAGCGTGCATCTCCTCAGCCTGGTCGTCGGTAGCGGTCTTGCCGGTGCCGATAGCCCAGACGGGTTCGTAAGCGAGGATGAGCTTTGAGAAGTCTTCGGCTGAGAGGTCGAAGAGGGCTTCCTCGATCTGAGCCTTGACAACGTCAAGGTAAGTGCCGTTTTCGCGCTGTTCAAGCACTTCGCCGATGCAGAAGATGGGGGTGAGGTTGTTGGCAAGAGCAAGATTTACCTTCTCCTTGAGGGTCTCGGCGGTCTCACCGTAGTACTGGCGACGCTCTGAGTGACCGAGGATTACGTACTTTGCGCCGGTAGAAGCTACCATGGGAGCGGAAACTTCGCCGGTATATGCACCGCTCTTGTGGTCGGCACAG
>CAZNBC010000341.1:0-1844 GCA_964571125.1 uncultured Bacteroides sp. | reverse complement strand
GGTGACGGTGCAGACGGCGAATGACAGCACCCACGGTTAGGTCGTCCACCGGGCCTGCGGGCTGCAGTGCATTGGCTTCCTCCTCTTCCCCCTGACGGACCACTCCGACCAAAAGGCCGCAATCCTCAAGTTGACGGGTGACCGATTGCACGATGTTGACCGGGAGATGGTACTTTTCCGAAATCTCCTGCGCTGTGAGAGGTGACTTGCGGGCAGAGAACCGTTGAGCGATAATAACCATTACGGCAATGGTCACGCGTCGGCGATAGTCGTAACTGATATTCGCCAACTGCTCGAAGAAGTTGAATTCTCCTACGTTTTGCGAGGCGAAACAGAGCACGGCGCCTGTCAGTGTGATTAGCCATGTGAGCTGAAGCCACAGCAGAAGCAGCGGAACAAAGGAGAATGAACCATAGATGGCATTATATTTGGCCACATAAAGTTGGCCGGTGAGGAACAGCCACTGGATAATCTGAAATCCTGTTCCGGTAAAAATGCCGGCAACGAGAGCGTTGGGAAACTTCACTCTCGTGTTGGGAATCAGCATGTAGGTCCCTGCAAAGAAAAACCATGTGAACACCCATTTCGCGGCCTCGAGGAGAAAAGTGATGGCCGGGCTCATGAAGTCGAAGGGGAGGAGCGCCTGCAGGGTGCTGCTCAAAAGCAACGACACACCCGAGGCGCATATCATGAGTATAGGGAGAATAAGGAATATGGCCGTATAGTCGGTGATTTTACGCCAAAGTGAGCGTCCGTGACGCACACGCCATATCTTATTAAAGGAGTCTTCTACACTTCCCACGAGCGAAATCAATGTCCATAGCAGGAATACGATACCGACACCTACGAAAATACCTTCGGAGGCCTGAGTGAGATAGGAATCAATGAATCTAAGGGCCGTTTCGATAGCCACATGCTGCGACGGGAATGCCCTGAAGAGCTCCTCCTGAAGTAATGGCTGCAATCCGAATCCGCGACCTATGGCAAAAATCAGCGCCAAGGCAGGCACTATCGCTAAAAGAGTACGATAGGTCATACCGCAGGCCTGGGTCTGTAGGTCGGCATCAAGGAATGAACGCACCGAGAGATTAATTATCTTAATCACCCGTACTTTCATTGACGCGGAGGTATCTCTCCAGACTCCTGTCCAGCAATAGTTCCAAATATTGACAGCCCGGGATATCAGGCGGTCAAAGGGCGAGGGGACGTTTGAATTGATTTCATCCATGATTTTATGTATGCAAAAGTAGTCAAAACGAGGAAAAGTAAGTAACTTTGCCGATAGAAAAAAGTCAACCTCCCGCTTATGAATACAAATAGCCTCGTATCGATTGATGACATTAGTCGTGATGAGATACTCGACTTGATCGAAAGAGCCGGATACTTTGAGCGTCATCCCAATCATCGTGTCCTTGATGGCAAGGTTGTGGCCACGCTGTTTTTCGAGCCTTCAACCCGTACACGTCTGAGTTTTGAAACCGCAGTCAATCGCCTTGGAGGCAGGGTGATAGGCTTCTCGGATGCCGCCACGTCAAGCTCCTCCAAAGGTGAAACCCTTAAGGACACCATCAAGATGGTGAGCAACTATGTGGACCTTATCGTGATGCGCCACTATCTCGAAGGCGCTGCGCGCTATGCTACTGAAGTGACCGACACACCTATTATTAATGCCGGTGACGGTGCGCATCAGCATCCTACGCAGACCATGCTTGACCTCTATTCAATTTACAAGACTCAAGGACGTCTTGACAATCTTGTAATCACCATGGTCGGCGATCTCAAGTATGGACGTACCGTCCACTCGCTTCTGATGGCTATGCGTTACTTTAATCCTACGTTCAACT
>CAZNBC010000340.1:0-1865 GCA_964571125.1 uncultured Bacteroides sp. | reverse complement strand
GCCGTTACGAAGAGTTTGAAAAATGCGCCAAATGTGAATTGCTGCGCTTCTGCCGTGGTTGTCCGGCGGTCGCCTACGGCTATCATCGCTCTTTTTACGCACCCGATCCCCAGTGCTGGAAACAGGTGGAAAATTAGTGATAGTTCTCCCCTGCTACTTATTACAATTATATTCGGCTACTCCTTAAAAACCAATTGAATTAACCCTGACTATGAGAGCAATAGTATTAGACCGTCCGTGCAAGGCGGAGGATATGAAGATTAGGGAGATACCGGTTCCGACAGTCCGACCGGACTGGGTATTGGTCAAAATCAAGGCATTCGGCATCAATCATTCCGAGGTACTGTTGCGCGAGTTTGAGGTAAGTCAGGACTATATAAGCAAACCGATAGTGCCGGGGATAGAGTGTGTCGGGGAGATCGCCGAACCCGGTGACAGCGGCTCACGGAAAGGACAGCGCGTAATTGCCCTTATGGGAGGCATGGGCCGTTCCTTCGATGGCAGTTATGCGGAATACGCCTTGCTTCCACAGAGCCATGTCTTTGCAATCGAAAGCAGCTTGGACGATACGGAATTGGCGGCTATCCCCGAAACCTTTTATACCGCCTACGGTTCACTGACCCTTTCCCTGCAACTTAACGCGGACGACACATTGCTGCTACGCGGTGGTTCGTCGACTGTCGGCATTGCTGCCCTGCAGCTTGCCAAGGCTATCGGCGCGACCGTCATAACCACCACGCGTAATACCGAAAAAGCCAAACAGCTCATGAGTTTTGGTGCTGACGATGTTATCCTTGAGGGAGATAATTTCAAGGAAAGATTTTTGGAGAAATATCCTAAGGGAGCAACAAAGGTCTTGGAACTGATAGGAGCCGCCACTATAATTGATTCCTTACGTCTGACAGCAGTACATGGCATCGTATGCCATACGGGATTGTTGGGAGGTGTCTATGGACTGCGCAACTTTGATCCTATCAAACATATACCGTCCGGAGTCTATCTTACCGGGTTTTACAGCAACCACCCTACCAAACAGCAGATCGACGGCATGTTTGAACTCATCGAGAACCATGACATACATCCCGTCATAGCCTCTACCTTTACCCTCGATACCATCGGGGAAGCTCATAAGCTCGCCGAAAGCCGTTCTCAGATCGGCAAAATCGTGGTAAACGTTCAGGAATAAATTCTGATAATATCTATCCTGATAAGACTCCTATACAATAACCTATTTTGTTTATAATCTACTTATATAGAGAGTAAAGGATTTCACTTCTTCTTTTTAAAAAAGTACTGCCCCTTGTGCTTGGTGGCACCGCCGTACTGGATTGCGTTTACCGGACAGATATGGAAACAGCCGAGGCACGAGACACAGTTGTCACCCCATACGGGTCGAAGTTTGCCGTCAGCTTCGGCGGACGGCGTCATTGCAATATTGTGGACGCCACAGACCGAGGCACATTTGCCGCAGCTGATACAGGCATCAGAAACCCTCCAGCGTGACGGGAAGATACCCCAGCGTTTAAACAGCGGATAAACCAAGGCAGTCTTGAGACGAGGCATGCTTCCGCGCACCACATCCACTTTATAATCTTTGCCGTTTATTTCAGCAGCGATCTTATCAATACGTTGCGCAGAAGCGGCTATTTTCTCCTGCTCCAATTCCTTGCTGTCTACGTTAAAGCCGGGAAGGAGCACATAATTGTTGGGCATGATGACACTCCAGATTCCTCTGACCGACAAACCTCTCTTTTCAAACGCCTTTGTCAGCATCTCCGGTGCCATCGCGGTCTCGTCACCGCATGTACAGACAGCCCAAATCCCGGTGCCATTAGATTTCCACGTAGTCACCGTTTCCTCGGGGA
>CAZNBC010000339.1:0-1869 GCA_964571125.1 uncultured Bacteroides sp. | reverse complement strand
CTATGTCACCGCCCGTCTGTTTGAGAGCCAGTATACAGCGGCTGCCCGAGACAAAATTAACGAGTTCATAGCCTTCTATCAGAGTATAGACATGCTCATAATAGACGATATTCAGGATCTTATGGGCAAGAAGCAGACTCAGAATACATTCTTCCATATATTCAATCATCTGCATCTCAATCAGAAGCAGATAATCCTGTCCAGTGACTGCTCACCCTCCCAGATGGCAGCTACGGATGGTATGGAAGAACGTCTGTTGTCGCGCTTCAAGTGGGGTATGACGGCCGAACTTGAGCGTCCCGACTTTGACTTACGCAAGAGTGTCCTCACCCTTAAGGCCCGTCAGGACGGAATGGAGATACCTTCGGAAGTGCTTGATTTCATAGCGTCGAACGTCACTGACAGTATCCGCGAGCTTGAGGGTATAGTGGTGTCGCTGGTGGCTCATGCTACCGTGCTTGGCAAGGACATTACGGTTGACCTCGCGCGCAATGTGCTCGCTAATGCCGTGAAGTTTAATCCTCACCCCATTAACTTTGAGATAATTACGGAAAAGGTGTGCAGCCATTACGGCATAGAGTCAGACCAAATCTTCACGAAGAGCCGCAAGCGTGAGGTGGCAGATGCGCGTCAGATGGTGATGTACCTCTCAAAGAAGCATGCCCACATGGCCCTGAAGGCTATCGGTAGCCGCATGAACCGCACCCACGCCACAGTGCTCCACGGCTGTCGCAATATCGAAGAGCGCTTGCCCATTGACAAACAGTTGGCTGAGGATATCGCCAAGATAGAGTCAACTCTCCTCGGTTAATGTAAATCGGGGTAGCCGTGATATAATGGATATTCTGCTGTTACATCTCTAATCTAATGAGGTGTGTTTCAGTATATTCTGGGAAGGAATAACTGTAATTGAAATAAGAAATCTGCTGTAGAGCATAACTTTTCGGGAACATAAATTGTTATAGGATTGTAACATAGGAGATTGCAGTGCCTCACCCCCTTCCATAACAATATAAATGCTACGCAGATCCTCCATCATAATCCCCGCTTCAATCCTTTTGGGAGCCATTGGCTTTACTACCGTATCAGGTACGGTGGCCTCTGATTCCTTGAGTGATGCGACATGTGTACCTACGGATGGTCAGGCTTATGCCGACTCTCTGTTTGACATGGCTGTGGAGATTATAAAGAAATATGAGGGAATGCATTCCTCACGCCACTGGCCCTATATCGGTTACGGTCATGGCGTGAAGCCCGGCGAACCGTATAAACGCGGCACGGTGCTTACAAAGGCACAGGCGGATGCTTTGCTCCGCAAGGACCTTAAGCAGTTTGTGTCGCTGTATAAAAACTACGGAGCTGACAGTCTGCTCCTCGGTGTGCTCGCCTACAATATCGGCCCCGGAAACGTCAATAAATCCAGGGTAATAAAGCTACTTGACGGAGATGAGGCAACATTACGAAGCTCATATCTGGCTCACTGCCGATATAAGGGTAAAGAGAATTCACAGCTGAAGCGACGTCGTCAGGAGGAGTTCGATACCCTCTTCCCCTTGCTCAGAGCCGGTGTAACCGAGGAGCAAATGAGAGCGGAGGTGGATTCACTTCAGAATATGCTCGCCTCAGACACCACCTCACCGGTACATCAGGCTGACTTTGCGAGTCACTCTACCGGCGAGAATACCACCCTCTCTCCCGATATGATATAAACTCATCCCTCTTTTTCTCAGGATAAAATAATTAGGTAATAAATATTGGTTCAATCACCTCAGATTCAACTTCAAAAGTCTCTTATTCACTATGGTACGTTTTTTTTCACTCAGTCTCGCAGCAGTAATGGCATTGTTCGGAATGTCATGTCAGAACTCA
>CAZNBC010000338.1:0-1878 GCA_964571125.1 uncultured Bacteroides sp. | reverse complement strand
GGTTGTTGAATATCACTCCGTAGAATATGCAGTCAAAGATGTTGCCCGCAGCTCCGGCCAATACGAGCGATACACATACGATGTAGCCGGTGGAGTAGCGCGGATTGCGGCAGATGTTCCACAGATAGTATCCGATGGCAGCCACGGCCACGATACGGAACATGGTGAGGAAGAGCTTGCTGCCCATCTCCATGCCGAATGCCATGCCGTTGTTTTCTATGAAGTTAAGCTGAAACCATGAGGTTATCGGCAGGTCTTCGCCGAGATAGAAGTGGGTCTTGACCCAAATCTTGAGCAGTTGGTCAAGAATAATAACAGCGGCGATCACCAGGATGGCGATCGCCCCGTTAGAAAGTCTGTTGTGTGATGCTGTCACTTTTTCTTAGTCTGTTGGGTCTTTACCTCGATACTTAGAGTGGCGTGCGGCACAGCGCGCAGACGCTCCTTGGGTATCAGTGCGCCGGTCTCGCGGCATATACCGTAGGTCTTGTTCTCGATGCGCACGAGAGCCGCCTGGAGATGCTGTATGAACTGCATCTGTCGCTGTGCGAGCCGTCCCGCTTCTTCTTTGCTGAGAGTAGCGGCGCCTTCCTCGAGCACCTTGAAGGTGGGGGAGGTATCGGCTACGTCATTTCCGGCCGAGTTCGTCATGTCGGCCTTGATAATCTCATAGTCGTGTTGAGCCTTCTCTAATTTCTTCAGAATGAGTTCCTTGAACTCCTGAAGCTCTTCATCGGAGTAGCGGGTCTTCTCGTTCATCATTATTTCGCGGTGTTGAGGGCTATTTTCACTGCCACGTTCAAATCGTCCATCGAAAGAATCTCGCACTCAGGGTCATTGACATCAATTTCGCCCACGCTCACGGAGTCGGCGAGCACCTGACGGGCTATGTATGAGGCATAGTTCCTGATGGCCTCATCGGTAGCGTCAGAGGGAGCTACGGTGACTGTGATGCGGTCGGTGATGTCGTAGTCGCGGCTCTTGCGGATATTCTGCACGCGGTTTACTATCTCTCGGGCTATGCCCTCCTGACGCAGGTCGTCGGTGAGGGTGATGTCGAGAGCCACGGTTATGTTGCCCTCGTTGGCCACGAGCCAGCCGGGGATATCTTCAGAGATGACTTCTACGTCGGCGAGGTCTATCACGGCCTGCTGACCGTTGACATCAATGGCGAGGTTGCCGTTTTTCTCAAGTTCGGCAATCTGAGCCTGCGACAGGGCGGTGATGGCGGCAGCCACCTGTTTCATCATCTTGCCATGCTTCGGGCCGAGCTTCTTGAAGTCGGGTTTGACGCGCTTTACAAGCACACCGTCGTCGCCGCTCACGAGCTGAAGGTCCTTGACGTTGACCTCATTGGTGATGAGGTCGCGGATGGCGTCTATGGCTTCGCGCTGATGGTCGTCGACTGCGGGCACCATTATGCGCGACAGGGGCTGACGCACCTTGATGTTGGCGCGGCGACGCAGCGAGAGCACCAGTGAGGTGATGGTCTGTGCGGTTGCCATACGTTCCTCCAGAGCCTTGTCAATCACCTTCTCGTCAATCTCGGGGAAGCGGGTGAGGTGTACTGACTCATCCGAAGCGGTGAGGTCACGGTAGAGACGGTCGGCATAGAAAGGTGCGAACGGAGCCATGAGCTTGGCCACGGTGAGCAGACATGTGTAGAGGGTCTGGTAGGCGGCCAGCTTGTCGGTATCCATCTCTCCGCCCCAGAAGCGCTTGCGGCAGAGGCGCACATACCAGTTGGAGAGGTTGTCATTGACAAACTCGCTGATGGCGCGGGCGGCGCGGGTCAGTTCGTAGTCGTCAAGCGATTCCTTTACGGTCTTTACCAGCGAATTGAGCAGTGAGAGTATCCATCGGTCAATCTCGGGACGC
>CAZNBC010000337.1:0-1881 GCA_964571125.1 uncultured Bacteroides sp. | reverse complement strand
CGTAGCCTTTGCGCTCGTATTTGCAGATGCGCACCTTGCCGTCAAAGGCTACGCGTACGGTGTCGCCTACTTTGAGCGCAAGGTCAATACCTTTATGTACTCGGCGGAAGCGGGGACGGTAGCCGTAGTTGGATGTTACGACGCCGGTAACGGGAGCTACGTAAGAGGCTACGTCAATATCCTTGGTCTGGCGCATGGCCATGTTGCCGTAGGGGTTGACGTGTTCGCTGCCCCAGAATTGGTTGAAGATATCGTTGTCGTCAAGGGCTTCACGCTCGCGGATGTCGTTGAAGAGGGCTTCGTTAAACACAGTCAGGTCGTTGCCGATGGGCTTTTGCGAAGCGAGGAGCTCGGAGTGCTGTGCGTTGTGCGAGGCGGGCAGTCGAAGCTGTGCCTGCGCGGTGAACGATATGAGTGATGCCGCGAGTGTGGTTGCTGTAATTGCTATTTTGCTAAGAAGGGTCATGTCTACTGTCGGTCACGGGGCCTTTCCTTGAGGAGAGATCGGCGTGGAGTATATGTGGTTAGTTAATGATCGGTCTTGAAGTGAGAGAGGGGAGGTGAAGGACGGCTGCGGGCGATGGATGTCGCTTAAAGTTCGTCCTTGGCGTAGAGGAACGGGAGGGTGTAAGGGCTGTGGCTGAAGATTTCTTCGGGACGGAAGAAGCGCTTGAGCTCTGCCTCGGCATCCTCGGGAGAGGAGGAAGCGTGCACGATGTTGGCCTGATTGGACATGCAGTAGTCACCGCGGATGGTGCCGGGAAGTGCTTCGCGGCCGTTTGTGGCTCCTGTCATCATGCGCACTACCTGAATGGCATCTTTACCCTCGAGGCAGAGTACGATGACGGGTGAAGCTATCATTGACTCGACAATCAGGGGGAAGAAAGGACGGTCAACGAGGTGGCTGTAATGCTCGCGAAGTATGGTTTCGTCAAGCTGCATCATCTTCATGCCTGCGATAGTCAGTCCTTTTTGCTCGAATCGGGCTAAGACTTGACCTACTAAGCCGCGTTCCATGGCGGAGGGTTTGAATATCACAAGGGTCTTTTGCATGGTTTCAGGTGTGTTGGTTTTATTAATGTGCTCAAAGTTAGCAATTTTCCGCCTTTTGAGGAAATATTAAATATTTAAAAAGGCTAAACAATGTTGATAATCGTGTGTGTAGGAGTGTAAAACGTTGTGGATTAGTGGTTTGCTGTAAATGTGAAAATTTTTAAAAAGATGCTCCAAGGTGTTTAACGGTAATTTTGCCGTCTTAACAAATGTAAAATATTGTATCGAAGTGTATAATCAGCTGATCATGCCCCAGTCAATGGCACGCTCGAATCTGGATGTCATTTCCTTCATCAGAGCCGGATGTGAGGCGAGTGACGGGTCGCTGTCAAGTATGTCGGAAGCCGCGTCGCGGGCGGCCTGAAGTATCTGTCCGTCAGTAGCGAGATTGGCTATATGGAGCTCAATGCCCATGCCGCTCTGAAGCGTGCCTTCCATATCGCCGGGGCCACGCATCTTCAGGTCGGCTTCAGCCACGACAAAGCCATCGGAGGTGGAGGTCATTATCTCAAGACGCTTGCGTGTGTCGCGGGCTATCTTGGTCTTGGTCATGAGGATACAGAAGCTCTGGGCGGCTCCTCGTCCTACACGGCCACGTAGCTGATGGAGCTGCGAGAGGCCGAACCGCTCGGCGTTTTCGATGACCATGATGGAGGCATTGGGCACGTTGACGCCCACCTCTATCACAGTGGTGGCCACTAAAATGTCGGCCTTGTGAGTGGCGAAGAGCTGCATCTGATGGTCCTTTTCGGCAGGCTTCATCCGACCGTGTACAAAAGCCACCTTGAAGTCGCGGAATACTTCGCGCACCTGATCGTAACCTTCTTC
>CAZNBC010000336.1:0-1884 GCA_964571125.1 uncultured Bacteroides sp. | reverse complement strand
AGACGTTAAGCCTCAGCACACTTCCGTAAGGCGGGATGCATGACATCGCTTCCTCAAGACGTACGATGCCTGCAACTATCAAGGCGCATAGAAGCACCCCTCCGTGGGCGAAGACGGTGACTCTACCGTAGCCCTGCGACTTCATATCCTTGATGAAAGCCCTTACCCTCCGGAGCTGATCGGGGAAAGCCTCTCCGTTGGTAGGAGCTACGTGGAGGTAATCGTCATACCATCTCTGCAGCTGCGGGTCGTCTATATCGTCATAGTATCGCAGCTCCCAGTCGCCGAAATTGAGTTCCAACAGTCTTTCGTCCCTGACGGCATCGGGGTAACCGCAGTAGGTGGCCAACCGTGTGCAGCGTGACAGCGGAGAAGTGAACACGGCTTCGGGAGCCTCGTGTGACTCCAGGCGGCACTTCACGGCCTCAGCCTCAACTTCAAAAGTGGATGCGACGGGCACGTCACTCCTACCATAACACATCCCCTTGGGTACATCTACGGATGTATGTCTTACAAATACTATCTCCATATTGCCAAAGCAGTTAAGTAAAAGCCTAATTCAGTGAGAGTGAACAGCGCTCCGCAGCAGTCGCCGGTGTAGCCCTCAATCTTTTTCTTCATGAGCCATATCAGAGCCGCCGCAACTATAACAGGGGCTAAAAGCGCCCACATCAGTGAGACGGGAAGCAAAGGTACGGCAGCACATCCGGTTATCAGAGCGAAGCACCACTCTCCGGCACTCATGCGGTCGTAAACCACTTTCGCCTTGCTCTCCTCCTCCTTGCGGGCATAGGGCAGAATATTGATGACCTGAGCTGATACGAATCTCGGCCACGTGTTGCCACAGAGAATCAGAATGACAACTAAAACAGGCGGAAGGCTGCCAACCTGCCACAGCAGAAGGAAATAGAGAACCAAGCCGATGACGCCATAGGTACCGATATGGGAATCCTTCATTATGGCAAGGATTCTTTCGCGGGTCGTTCCCCCGCCGAAGCCGTCAAGAAAGTCGGCCAGTCCGTCGCAGTGCATGGCTCCGGTGATGAGAAGACGGGCGATAATGGCAATGCCCCAACTCAGTCCGGGGCTGAGAAACTGTATGCCAATATAATACGTCGCGGCCATGACCCCTCCGATAAACCATCCGGCCAACGCCCAATAAACCACTACCTTCTTGAAACATTCAGAAGGCACGGACTTGAGTCGCCAGAACGGTAGCCGGGTGAAGAAAATCAATGAGGCAAGGAGACGATTCATATTGGATATAGTGTTGAGGGAATTAATTGAAATACTTAGTGATTGATGCTGAGCGGAAAGAGTCCATCTCGTTTATCATATTGACGCCTGACTGCACGATGGGGTAGGCACATACGGCACCACTCCCCTCGCCAAGACGTAAATCAAGATTGAGCAGCGGACGTGCCCCGAGCAGCGAGAGCATACGGGCATGTGCGGCTTCGTCGCCGCAGTGGCCAAAGATGGCATAATCCGTAACTTCGGGATAGAGCGCATGAGCGGCGAGGATGCAGGCCGTCATGATGAATCCGTCAATGAGTATCACCATGCCGAGTTCGGCAGCGCGCAGCATGGCTCCCACGGCCATAGCCATCTCAAGGCCGCCAAACCAACGGAGAATGGACTCTACGGAACCGTCGCCACCGTAATTGTCAACAGCCTGACGCAGTATTTTCTTCTTATGCAGTACGCCCGGAGAGTCGAGACCGCTGCCGGCTCCGATACATTCTTCAACGGGGATATTTCCGAGGAGGGACATCCAGATGGATGAGGAGGAGGTGTTGCCTATGCCCATCTCACCGAAAGAGATGATATTGGTGCCCTCGCGGTAGCACATATCCACGATGTCACTTCCGCGCTGAATACATT
>CAZNBC010000335.1:0-1897 GCA_964571125.1 uncultured Bacteroides sp. | reverse complement strand
CTCCGGCGGGGAACGAAGACCATTTGTGGCCCTCGGAGAGCCAGCTCACACCGTCCCAGCGATTGGAGAAGCTGAGCAGATAACGACCCTTGTAGTTATAGTTCAAGCGGAAAGCGTAGGACATCTTCTGAGTACGTTCATAACCCGAGGCAGCACGCTGTCCTGTACCTGTGCCGATGTTGTAGAACTGAGGATAATCGAACACGAATCCACCAGACTCGGCAGTGGTAGTCTCAGAAGTGTTCTTACTGTAGGAAGTAATAAACTGTGCGCCAAAAGAGTGATCCTTAATATCGGCGTTATACGAAAGGATATTTTCCCAGGTATATGACCAATTATTATAATCGTTCTTGATTGCCCAGTTGGCAGTACCTGCATAAGTGGGGAGATTTGCATTCGCTTCAGCTCCCCAGTATTTACCCTGACGGCTGTTGGAGAGAGTCGTGCTGATCTGGGTGCGGAATTTCAGGCCCTGGAGAGGAGTGATGTCAAGGTAGCCTATTGAATTTATATAGGTAGACTTGGTATTATCCTGATACTGATCTTTAATGTAGTCACCGAGTGGAGTGTATTTTCCGTTGATGTACTCATATTTGTAAGTGCCATCCTCGTTGAAAGCATCACCGAGAGGGAAGGCGGTCATGGCATTTGTGAATGTCTTCTTCTGCCCGCGGTCATGATCAGAATAAGTCAGGTTGCTGGTGAAACCGATAGTGGCAAACCTGTTGATGACCTGGTCGATGTTAAGGCGAAGAGTGTAAAGATCTCGCTCATCATTCTTGAGAAGGCCCTCTTCACGAGAATAAGATGTAGAAGCGAAAATGCGGGTGTTCTGAGTACCGCCGGTCACGGAGAGGGCATACTTCTGAGTGGTTGCCTTATGGCCTGAAGCGAGCTCAACCCAGTCGATCCACTTGCCCTGATTGTAAGCGTCGGTGTAAAGGGGATTGCCAAGGAGGGAGCCCATATCAGCGGGATAGAAGCCGTTGACGTACTTATAGGCTTCCTTCTGATAATTCACCCACTCGTCGCCTACCATACCGTGCTTATAGTTGACGTCGCCGGAGAAGCCATAGTAAGCGTCGAAGTTGACGGTGGCCTTACCTTCCTGACCGCGCTTGGTGGTGATGATGACGACACCGTTGGCACCGGCAGAACCGTAGATAGCGGTAGAGGAAGCATCCTTGAGGACGTCGATGCTCTCGATATCGCTGGGATTGATCTGGTTGTAGCTGCCGGGGAGACCGTCGATGATGAAGAGGGGAGCGTTGTCACCATAGATGGAGCGTGAGCCACGGAGGAGGATGTTCACGTCACTACCGGTCTCGCCGGAAGTCTTTGTGATATCCATACCGGCCACTTTACCCTGAAGGGCCTCCATGACGTTGTTGGTAGGAGCTGCCACAACGTCAGCATTCTTCATCGAGGAAACTGCACCTGTGAGGTCGCGACGCTTAACAGTGCCATAACCCACGACGACAACCTCGTCGAGCATCTCGCGGCTCTCCTTGAGAGTGACATCAACGACACTCCTGCCGGCCACGGCCACCTCCTCGGTCTTGTAGCCCACATAGCTGAACACAAGAGTGCTGTTGGGGTCAATGTTAAGTGAATAACGGCCGTCAATATCAGTGGCTGTACCAATTTTGGTGCCCTTGACCATAACGGTCGCGCCGATGATACCTTCACCGGACTCGTCGTACACTGTTCCGCTCACAGGCTGATTCTGTGCTGTAGCAACAATCGCCAACACAGCAAAGATCACCGAGAAGCAGAATCTTCCCAAACAGGCCATTGACCTGCACGGGGAATCAGAAAAAACGAAAGTTTTCCCGTTTCTCATGGTCACGGCTCTTTCATTTAAAAATACTTGACAGATTTGAAAAAGCCTCTATTT
>CAZNBC010000334.1:0-1917 GCA_964571125.1 uncultured Bacteroides sp. | reverse complement strand
AACTCTATCTCGTTTTGCTCATAGGTGGTGTCGCCGAGTGTGAAGTTGCCTACCTCGGAGTGGCCGTACTTTATCTGACCGCCGGTCTGAGCCACATAGCTCATGCACAGTGTGCGAAAATCATTGAACTTAGCGAACGGAGCCGACTCATGGTAGCCTCTTTGGTCGCTCGCGGGAAATGCTCCGGTATTCTTGGCTATGACGTAAAACTCAAGTTCGCCCATCGCCTGAAACTGCATCCCCGTCACTTCCTCAAATGCCTTGCAGGCTTTGTCAAGGGTATGTTCGGGGGCCATGTCAAGAGGCTCGCCGTCTTTGTTGAGGAAGGAGCATAGCATGGTCACTGTAGGAATCTCGGCAAAGGGGTCGCGGAAAGCCGTGCGGAAACGCGGTATGACGTACAGGTCGCTGTTGCCCGCTTCGATATAGGGGAAAAGGCTGGAGCCGTCGACACGTTCGCCCGTTGAGAGGATGGTGTCAAGGTATGCCCGTGAGTTTATTACGAAATTGAGGGTCTTCAGTCGGCCGTCGCCTGCGGGATACATGAAGTTAATCATCTCTATACCTTGCGATTCCACATAGTTGATGATGTCCTCCTTGGTGAACTCTCCGGGGAGTTTGTGCAGGGAGGCCACGAGATGATTCTTATTGAGCTGAAGAGTATGGTTCATGGTAGTTGTCGTGTTGTTTTATATCATTATTATTATTATTATTATTATTATTATTGCGTCCGTGTCATGAGGCTTTGCGGATGGCCTTGACAATTTTTCCGATATACTGATGGTGGACGCCCGCAGAGAATCCTTCATAGAATTTGGCGATGTCGGGGTGCATCCCCTCGGTCATGAATTTGAAGCGATATAGAATCTCGCACTCAAGCACCATGGTGGCCTCGGCGTAATAAGGTGTGCCGTTGTCGGTGTAGAGGGTGTGTAGCCCGAGTACTTCCGCCTTGTCCTCGTCGCGTCCGCTGTGGGTGCCCATATAGTCGAGGACATTGTTATGCTCCTCGTCAAAAGCCATGACGGTGAAATAATTGGACGATTCGAGGAACTTGTAAGTGTATCTGCCCTCGGCCACGTAGACCGTCACGGTTGAGGCATCGCGCTGCCATATATTGCCGAGAGCACCCCAGCCGATGGTCATGGCGTTGCTCTTTTCTCTGTTACCTGAGGCTAAAAGCAGGCCGTGGCCTCTGAAGAAATCAAAAGGATTGTCGCTCCACTCACGGGTGACGTCAAACTCCACAAACCCGTTTTCGTCAGGTGTGGCTGACGGCTCATTCCCTACCGTGGCGGTGGCAGCCGCCTCGTCCTGAGAGGTCTCGGCAGGCGACGCTTGTGAGGCGGTTATCCACTTATACGATACGAATACTAAGGCTATGGAGAGGAGCAGGATGATAAATGATGAATTCTTCATAAGGGATAATGTTAGGAGGATGAGGTTAACCTATATTTTCGGCACGTTTGAAGAGCGAGCCGGTGGGACATACAAAGCGGCAATAAGGACGGGCGATGAAGACGGAGAGAACCAGGAATACAGCGGCTGCGATAACTATGGCTAAGGGGGCGACCGACGGGTCGAAAGCCTGAAACAGCTCCATATCCATCCACTGGATGGCCACGTCGGCCCACAGACAGAGCATCAGCGCGCCCCAAAGTATCTTGCGGAACCAATCGAGCAATTTTATCGTCTTAGGCGACATGTGAAGTTTCTTTACAGGAATCTTGCCGAGGAGAATCTGAGCGGAGCCTAAGGGGCAGATGTGATTGCAGTAGTGCTGTGGACGCCCGAAAAGGGGATAGATGAAGGCGGCGATGAGCATGACAATGCCGCAGAGGCCTACAGGGAGTGTGATGCCTGATGAAAGGTACCTCATCATCAGGGCGTAGTCAAGGTAGGTGCCACACCAAACAC
>CAZNBC010000333.1:0-1920 GCA_964571125.1 uncultured Bacteroides sp. | reverse complement strand
AACATCAGCGCGGTGAAGCGCACCAAGATATCGGAAATATTCTGGGACGACTCGGCCGACAAGTGGTATCTCGTGAAGGTGGCTTTCATCACCATAGATGAGAAGACCGCCGTGGAGAAGAAGACTACTTCGCTGATACTCACCGCCGCCTCGAACTTCAAGCACGCTCTGGAAAACTTCCTCGAGGGCATGAAGGGCACTATGGCCGACTTCGAAATTGTGTCCATAGCCGAGACACCCCTGATGGATGTCTACAAGGCCAACCTCGGAGGTGAGTCCTCAAAGGCTTGATTACGGCGAGGCGAGAATCTTCGGTAATCACCTGATATAACAGTCTGACGGGAAGGATACATCATTGATGACGATGACTCCTTCCCGTCAATTATATCCATCTCTAATATCATTGACAAATGATAGCAGAAAACATATCGCGCATACGCCGCAGCCTCCCGGCGGGTGTGGAGCTGCTGGCGGTGTCAAAGTATCATCCGCTCGAGGCTGTCAGGGAAGCATACGAGGCGGGGCAGAGAAAGTTTGGCGAGAGCCGTGCCCAGGACCTCGTGGTTAAGGCTCCGGCGATGCCCGCCGATACAGAGTGGCACTTCATAGGCCATCTGCAGACCAATAAGGTGCGTCAGATAATGCCCTACGTGTCGGTAATCCAGAGCATAGACAGCCGGCGACTGCTCGCCGAAGTAAATAAGGAGGCGCTGCGCATAGGGCGCACGGTAGATGTGCTGCTGCAGGTGCATGTGGCTCAGGAGGAAACCAAATTCGGTTTCACCCCCGATGAATTATGGCAGTTTCTCGACTCGTGGACTCCCGAGGATACTCCCGGGGTGAGGGTCAGGGGCGTCATGGGCATGGCGTCGTTTACCGACGACCGGTCGCGCATCGAGGCCGACTTCACGCAGCTTGGCGAGGCTTTCAGGCGTGTGCAGGCAAAGACGGGTCCCTCGGCCGACATGCTCAGCATGGGCATGAGCGACGACCGCGACATAGCCGTGGCG
Organism: uncultured Bacteroides sp.; assembly: GCA_964571125.1. Classification (GTDB taxonomy): domain Bacteria; phylum Bacteroidota; class Bacteroidia; order Bacteroidales; family Muribaculaceae; genus Paramuribaculum. Next base: position 910 of record CAZNBC010000333.1, on the reverse strand, counting down.
TGCGGGTCGACGATGGTGCGGGTCGGCACCGATATTTTCGGCCCTCCCGCAAGAAAGTAGGTAGGATTCTGCCGATGTTGTGACAAAAAAGCCTAACTTTGTAGGCGAGAAGTCATGCATTAAATCTAACCAAAAAATAACCAACCAAAATTACCTTAACAATGGCAACACAAACCAAAAAGAATGGTAATTTCGTCGCAATCCTTGCAATGTTCTTCTTGTTTGCGATGATATCATTCGTGACAAACCTGGCCGCTCCTATCGGCACAATCTGGAAAGGACAATACTCATGGGCCGGTATGCTCGGTAACCTCATGAACTTCGCCGCTTACCTCTTCATGGGTATCCCCGCCGGTAACCTTCTCGCCAAAATCGGCTACAAAAAGACCGCCCTCGCCGCTATGATAGTAGGTATCGTGGGTCTTTTCTTCCAGTATCTGTCAGGCATTATCGGTGCCGAGACCGCAACATTCTCAGTGTCAGGTCAGCCCGTCATGCTCAACTTCCTCATCTATCTGCTCGGTGCATTCATCTGCGGTTTCTGCGTATGTATGCTCAACACCGTGGTCAACCCCATGCTCAACCTCCTCGGTGGCGGCGGTAACAACGGTAACCGTCTGCTTCAGACCGGTGGTGCATTCAACTCACTGTCAGCTACCCTCACCCCCTTCTTCGTGGGTATGCTCGTGGGTCAGGTGACCGCCGAGACTTCGATGACCAACGTAAATGTGCTTCTCTTCATCGCCATGGCCGTGTTCGCCGTAGCGTTCCTCATCGTATCGGCTTGCCCCATCCCCAACCCCAATATCAGCAAGACCAAGGTAAAATATACCCATAGCGCATGGAGCTTCCGTCACACCGTGCTCGGCGTGTTCGGCATCTTCCTCTATGTAGGTATCGAGGTAGGTAT
>CAZNBC010000332.1:0-1986 GCA_964571125.1 uncultured Bacteroides sp. | reverse complement strand
GAACGGTGTGCTCAACTTCTCCGTACTCGACGGATGGTGGTATGAAGGTTACCGCTTTGCCGAAGATGCCGGCTGGGCACTCACCGACAAGCGTACCTATACCGACCAGAGCCAGCAGGATAAGCTCGACGCAGCTACCATCTACTCAATGCTCGAAAACGAGATTATTCCCCTCTACTTCAAGAAGAATTCTGCCGGATACTCACCCGAGTGGGTACAGTACATCAAGCGTTCTATCGGTAAGATTGCGCCTCACTTCACCATGAAGCGCATGATTGATGACTATATCGCCCGCTTCTATACTCCCGAGTACAAGCGCTATCAGGCTCTCGCCGCCAACGATTATTCGCTTGCCAAGGATATCGTGGCATGGAAAGAGCGCGTGGTTGACGCATGGGACGGCGTTAAGGTACTTGACGTTAAGGTTGACCTCTCGGCCCAGGCACAGCCCTTCAAGGCCGGTGACTGTATCAACGGTGAGGTTACCCTCGACACTAACGGCCTTGGCCGCAACCTCGGTGTGGAGTGTGTATGCTACCGCGTGGAATACGGTCAGGAACATCTCTACAGCGTAATGCCCTTCAAGGTAGAGAAGGAAAACGGCTCGGTGCTCACCTATGTTCTCCATGACAAGATGAAGGAAGCCGGTGTTTACCGCTACGGTTTCCGTATCTATCCCGTAAATGCTAACCTCGCCCATCGTCAGGACTTCGCCTATGTGCGCTGGATCTAAGTAAGGCGATTGATACATGATACTGACGGGGAGTGGACGTGCAGGTCTGATTTAATGACTTGCGGTCGCTCCCCGTTTTTTCACACTTTTTTGTGACAATATATGGATAAGAAATATATGATGGACCTCAGGATAGTGCGCAACGAGCGTGTTCACTCCTTGTACTCCCTGATGGTCGTTACTCCCGCTTCGGGCGAGAAGCTGCCTGCGATGAAGCCGGGACAATTCGTGGAGATAGAGGTGCGCGACAGTGCCACCACTTTCTTGCGCCGCCCCATATCGGTCAACTTCGTTGATGAGGAGGCCAATGAGCTTTGGCTCCTTATAAGAAAGGCCGGAGAAGGCACAAGCCACCTTATAGATATGCCTGCGGGCGCGGTTGTGAATGTGATACTTCCCCTGGGCAACGGCTATACCGTCACCCCGGCGGGCAATCGCGTCCTCCTCGTGGGAGGCGGTGTGGGTGTCGCTCCGCTGCTGTATCTCGGCAAGGTGCTCTGTGAGCGCGGCATACACCCCGAGTTTCTGCTTGGAGCTCGTAGTGCCGCCGATGTGCTGGAGTTTGACCAATTCTCGGCTATAGGCACCGTACATGTGTCAACCGAGGATGGAAGCATGGGCGAAAAGGGCCTCGTGACCGCTCACAGCGTATGGCGCGATAAGTTTGACCTCGTCTATTGCTGTGGTCCCGCTCCTATGATGAAAGCCGTGGCTGCAATTTGCAAGGCTTCGGCCACAGAGTGTGAAGTGTCGCTCGAGAACATGATGGCGTGCGGACTCGGTGCATGTCTCTGTTGCGTGGAGGGCACTGTGAAAGGTAACGTTTGTGTATGTACCGAGGGTCCGGTGTTCAATATAAATCAACTGACATGGTAAACTTAGAAGTAAACATAGGCGGTCTGACGCTTGCCAATCCCGTGCTCACTGCTTCGGGTACATTCGGTTACGGTGAGGAATTCGCCGATTTCATTGACCTTGACCGTCTGGGAGGCTACATAGTCAAAGGCACCACGCTCAATCCCCGCGAGGGCAACCCATATCCCCGCATGGCCGAGACCCCTTCGGGTATGCTCAATGCCGTGGGTCTGCAGAATAAGGGCGTAGACTACTTCATCAACAATATCTATCCCCGTATCAGCGGCTACAAGAGCCGCATGATGGTGAATGTTTCGGGAGCCTCGGAGGCTGACTATGCCGAGGTGTGCGAGCGTCTCGCTCCGCTTGAAGGGGTCCGCGCCGTGGTGGTCAACATC
>CAZNBC010000331.1:0-2001 GCA_964571125.1 uncultured Bacteroides sp. | reverse complement strand
CAAGGATGAATTTTGACAGCGACAAAGTTAACCATTTTTTTCTTATCCTCCAAAAGACACGATTCTCCATCATACCTCTTAGAGATATACCATAGAATCTCATAACTTTGTCACCGCGGTAATTATTACCGCGGTGACAAAGTTAGAGGTTTTGGGCGTATAAAACAAATTCGGGAGGAAAACGCATCAGATTGCGCGTAGGCTGCGAACGTCGTACCCCGAAGGGGATTGGTAGGTTCGAAGCCCGAAACGGCCCACAATGGCCAAAATATGGTCAATTACGTCGGCCTGCAGATGCTCGTATGATACCCACTCTTGTCGGGTGGTGAAGAAATATATCTCTATCGGGAGTCCCTGAGGGGTCGGCTGCAGCTCGCGCACCATACATGTAAGTCCGGGAACATCGCGAACCGTAGACACAAGCGATGAGATATAATGCTCGAGATAGCTGCGGAAGAGGGTCACGTTAGGCAACCCTGCATTGTCTACGCTATCCGTTGCGGTAGAATCGGTCGAATCCGCCCTGTCAAGAGCGGACTTAAGGCGCACGGCAAGCTCGGAACTCACCCATGGCTGTGAAGCCATGCTGCGAAGCTCGTCGGAGGTCATGAAGCGGACGGAGTCAAGGTCTATGTAGATGGACCGCATGACACGTCGCCCGCCACTCTCCTTCATCCCGCGCCAGTTCTGAAATGACTCGCTGACCAGTGCATAGGGAGGTATGGTGATGATAGTCTGGTCAAAGTTACGTACCTTGACGGTGGTGAGAGTCACCTCAACCACGATACCGTTGGCACCGTACTTCGGAGCGGTAATCCAGTCGCCAGGACGCAACATATCGTTGAGTGTCAGCTGTACTCCGGCCACAAGTCCGAGTATTGAGTCCTTGAACACCAACATGAGCACTGCCGCCGATGCACCGAGTCCCGAGAGTATGATGACGGGGCTGCGGTTTATCAGCAACGATACCACGATAATGGCCGCTATGGCAAAGGCGAGTATCTGGAGCATCTGGCGGATACCCTTCAGAGACCCTATGCGCATGGAGGTCGTTTCGATGACAAGCGTATAGGCTGCCATGAGGAAACAGTTGACCACATTGACCCCGGCGCACACTATGAATATGTCCGCTGCGAGGCGCACGATATCCATGAGCGCAGGATACAGCTCCAAGGACATCGGAGTGGTGATGCGCACCACGATGGAGGTGATGAGGTAGCTCCACGCCTTCAGCATCGCCGGGCTGAGCAACACATCGTCCCACTTGACGGAGGTGCGGGTTACCAATCGGGTAACCACAGGGGATATGACACGGGTCAGCAGCGCGCAGACGCCCCAGCTGCCGAGTATGGCCACCGTGAGCATCAAAGCCGTAGCCACACCGCTGACGGCATAGTCATTAAGCCCTAAAGTTGAAAGAAAATGGCAGAGCCAAGTAGTAACCGGCCCTGCCGAAGTAAGAAGTGTGGATGTCATCTAACGGTTATTTAACAGACCATTCAAATCCGTTTTTGGTATCCTTGACATCAAATCCTATCTCCGCCATACGGTTGCGTATGGTGTCGCTGGTAGCCCAATCCTTACGGGCCTTAGCCTCACCGCGCATTTCGAGCAGGAGATCTACCGCCTGCTCATAGGGGCGCATATTGGCCTGAGAAGTCGCGGCCTGTCCTTCGGGCACCACTCCGAGTATCTCCACCAGGAACGTATCGAAGAGCGAACGCAGGGCGTCTATATCAGCCTGAGTAGCCTTTGCAGTACCGTCGTTGATACGGTTGATGATAGATACAGCCTCGAACAGATGGGAAATGACAACTGGGGTATTGAAGTCATCGCTCAATGCCTCATAGCATTTCTCTGCCAAAGGAGCTATCTCCTCGGCCACCGTAGAAGTATCGGAGGGAGTGAGGGAACTGAGGCGACGATAGCCGTCATTCATACGCTGCAGGGCCTTCTCCGACGCCTGAAGAGCTTCGTTCGAGAAGTCCACGGTGCCGCGAT
>CAZNBC010000330.1:0-2033 GCA_964571125.1 uncultured Bacteroides sp. | reverse complement strand
CCCGACGGTAGCCGTACACCCGTCGAGGAACAGCTCACGGAGGGCGCCCAGACTGCAGCCGGAGCTGACGGCAAGGTGCGCCTGCACTTCACCGTGTCGGCCAACCACCGCAAGCTCTTTGAGGAGAAGCTGGCCGAAGCCATTCCGGCCACGACCAAACGTACCGGAGCGCAGTTTGAGGTGACGATGAGCGAGCAGAAACCCTCGACCGATACCATCGCCGTCAATCCCGACAATACCCCCTTCCTCGAGGACGGCCATCTGCTGTTCCGTCCGGGTGGACATGGCGCCCTGATAGCCAATCTCAACGATATTGATTCCGAGGTGGTATTTATCAAGAATATTGACAACGTGGTGCCCGATTCGCTCCGTGAGTCCACCGTGCGTTACAAACAGGTGCTTGCAGGCTACCTCATGCAGGTGCGTGACGTGATAGAGAGCTACATCGTACGATTGGCTGCGGGCTCCTACACCCGTGCCGACCTTGACGCTATGGTGGAGTGGATGAAGCGTGAACTGTGCATCACCGACGCACGCACGGCATCCATGTCCGACGGCGAACTGGCATCGTTCATTCAGGCCAAGCTCAACCGCCCCCTGCGCGTGTGCGGCATGGTGAAGAATGAGGGCGAACCCGGCGGCGGCCCCTTCATCGCAGTCAACCCCGACGGCTCGTCATCGCCCCAGATACTCGAAAGCCACCAGATAGACCCCTCGAATGAGGAATATCAGAAGATGCTGAGCGAGGCCACACACTTCAATCCCGTAGACCTCGTATGCTGCATCAAGGACATCCACGGCCATCACTTCAATCTGCCAGACTACGTAGACCCCGCCACCGGCTTCATCTCCTCCAAGTCAAGCCACGGCAAGGAACTGCGCGCACTCGAGCTCCCCGGCCTCTGGAACGGCGCTATGAGCGACTGGAACACCGTCTTCGTTGAAGTACCCATCTCCACCTTCAACCCCGTCAAGACCGTCAACGACCTCCTCCGCCCCGCTCACCAGTCCTAATCCCACCTCCTTATATAGCACCAATGGCGATGTATCGATTTGACACATCGCCATTGGTGTATTAAGTACTGTCTGAATTACTCCGCGTAGAGGTTTTCTTCCTTCTGCGGGATATAGTGGTCAACGAGGTGGGTGATCTTCTTCAGGTCAGGCATCTTGTTGGCATAGTCAATCAATGTGCCGATAGGGTAGAGGTCGGGGTCGGAAGCCGACTGAAAGTCTGCGGCATCCTCAGAATAGTCGCCATCCTCAACAGCGTCGGCTTCTATGGCGTAGTCGCTGAAGGCGATAGCGCGGTCGGCGTCGTCGTGTCTTTCAATGCTGACCAACAGCGTCGTCGGGATAATGCTTAACTGCGGGTCTACACCCCAGGGTTCGGGGTCGTTGATTACCTTTGCCACATTTGCGGCTATGATATCAGTGAGTTCTTTGCGTGTCATACTCTTTTTTTTATATTACTATTCTACCTCTATAACACCTACCTCTCCGCAATGGTTCCCTCCACATCTTCACCCTGTATTTTCAGCAAGTATTTCTTCTCTACGAAATCAGAAATGCCTCAGAAATGTAGGTGTATACAGCTGATATTCAGGATTAATTTAGTAAATTTGTGGGATGGAAATTAATAATTCACAGCTTGTAATTTATCAGACTTCTGGCGGAAATATGTCAATTGACGTTATCGTCCAGAATGACACTGTTTGGCTTAGTCAAGGGCAAATGGCAGAACTTTTTGATAAGAATCAATCGGTTATTGCCCGTCATATTTCCAATGTCTTTAAGGAAGGAGAACTTGAGAGGGAGAGTAATATGCAAATTCTGCATAATACTCTCTCTAAGTACAAGCCAACACAAGTCTACAGCCTTGACGTAATTATCTCAGTCGGTTATCGTGTCAAGTCAAAACGTGGCACTCAGTTCCGTATTTGGGCTAATAAGGTGTTAAAGCAGTATCTCCTTCAGGGTTACGCCATCAATGAGCGAATAGTCTCGCAGAAGTATGACGAATTGAGCCAGTT
>CAZNBC010000329.1:0-2037 GCA_964571125.1 uncultured Bacteroides sp. | reverse complement strand
GGCACACTCCACTGGGTATCGGCCAAATACACTGTAGATGCCACAGCACGTCTCTACGACCGACTCTTTGCCGTAGAGAATCCCGCCGCCGAGCCTGACCGCGACTTCCGCGAGATGCTCAACCCCGATTCGCTCAAAGTTGTGGAGGGCATCAAGGTAGAACCTTTCCTCGCAGAGAACGCAACTCCCGGCCGTCCCTTCCAGTTCCAGCGTATCGGCTACTTCACTCCCGACCCTGACTCGAAGGAGGGTAATCTGATTTTCAACCGTACTATCGCCCTCAAGGATAGTTGGGAAAAGGAGCAGAAAAAGTAAAGACAAGGGCTAAGGCGCGACATAGTGCACGCCTCCTGATATCATTGTGTAGGGATGCTCGGTGAGCGTCCCTATATTATAAGTTTAAGCAACGTAGACATATCCGGATATTTTATATGGGAAACGACGAGCGTGATCAACTTCTGCGCAGGTTTATGAAGGTAGTAGGAGAGCCTGCCGGTTCGGTCTTCTTTGATGAAGATGAACTGGTGGAATTGTTTGACTATGCCGGAGACCTTGGGGATGATTTTCTGAGAATAGAAGTCCTGCTGTGGGGAGCTCGGCTTTTTCCCGACAGTGTGCCACTGTCAGAGAGACGTGCTGCCCTTTACTATGATTTGGGCAACGATAGCGCCCTTCAGAAGGTCATGAAGAAGGTGCCCGACAGCTCGGTGCTCAAACGAATCCTGTCGCTGCGTGCCTCGAAGCCCGACGCGGAGATGGCTAAGTCCGAGATGACGGCGATTTTACAGTCTGTAAAGGATTTCAAGGACGAGGAGATAATACGTTTTGTCCAGACCGGTTGCGAACTGGGGCTTTATGCCTGGTTGAAAGAGCATAAACATCAGATTCTCCAACGATGTAGCTTCCCTCAGTCGTTTCTCTACGAGTTGATTCCCTATGCCGAAGAGAATGCCGACTACGACTATATAATAGAGCTGCTTGAGGAACTGACCGACCTCGAACCATTCAACAGTGAGTTTTGGGAAATGCTTGCCGACTATCTTGACATTCATTTCTCGGATGCCGAGAAGACCCTCAACGCTGCCGAATATGCCTTAGCTATTGACCCGGACTCCATAAAGGCTACCGTCATCAAGGCTTCAGCAATGTATCAGCTCAAACATCCCTTCAAGGATATCGAGCACATACTTCGTGAGGCTATTGCCTCACATCCCGAAGACAACTCGCCGGTACATTTACTTGCCGACTTATACGCTTCGGAGGAGCGCCTTGACGACGCTATCGAATTGCTTAAGGAGTATGTGGATTCACACCCTGAGGACCGGGTGACGCTCAGTTACCTGATTTCAGGCACCAAAGGCGACCTCGATGAGAGGTATCTCCGACGTTTTTACGAAGTTGAGAAGCCTGACTACGACCAATTGGTGGAGTGGTGCAGGAGTGCACTGCAGCAATTCCGTCCTGTTGTGGCCCTGCAGATTCTCAGGCTCATAAGTCATGAGGACTATCTGACCAATGACGAGCCTCACCAGCTTCTGATTACGGCCCTGTATGCAGCGCGTGAATACGCCCGGGTTCGCGACAGTTTCATGGTGTATAAGAATCTTTGTGAAACCACCTCAATGCTGTTCAATATGAATATCGGAGTACTCTATGCTCTCTCCGCCTTATCATGGGCTGATACTCCGGAAAAGCGGACGGAAGCCATTGAGGCCATAGAATGGATGGAGAACGGGGCAGCCCAATGTGCCACCGGTCAGCCTTGCATGTCAGTCCAGGAGGCCATCACCCGCAATGGGGTAAAAGAGTATCTCAGCAAGCTAAAGGCGATGCTGGCCACAGGAGAAAAGTATGACGCGAATAAATTCAATCCATTTTTGAAAGGAGTATACGGCCTGTGATGCAACAGGTTACGGCTCAAAAAGTGGAAGCCAAGCGTAAAACATGCTTAATAACATATCGTAATATTTCATCCGTTATGGAAAAGTGCCTAACTTAGCATCGCAAAACCAAACAATCTTTTTTACCTTAGAAAAT
>CAZNBC010000328.1:0-2057 GCA_964571125.1 uncultured Bacteroides sp. | reverse complement strand
GTTGAGACTTGAGTCATCGACCCCATTAACCATCTAATAATCAACCTACTACCAATATGAAGAAGTTTTCACTTATGCTTGTGGCCATGCTGCTGACCCTCCTGTCAGCTAAGGCCGACATTCCCGCAGTGACGCTCTCGGATGTGAAGGGCACTACTGTAGACACTTCCACTCTCTCTAACGATGGCAAACCGATGCTCATTTCCTTCTGGGCCACTTGGTGCAAGCCCTGTAAGCGCGAGCTGAAGGCTATCCATGAAGTGTACCCCGACTGGGTGGAGGAAACCGGAGTGAAGGTGATAGCTGTAAGCATTGACGAGGGACAGAATGTTGAGAAGGTTCGTCCATACGTTGACGGGCAGGGCTGGGACTACACCGTGCTGCTTGACTCCAACCGCGAGTTCGCCCGCCAGATGGGCGTAACTGATCCTCCCCACACTTTCATCGTCGACGGCCAGGGCAACATCGTATGGAGCCACAAGGGCTATGTAGACGGGGGAGAAGAAGAAATGTATGACGTGCTCCGCGAGCTCGTGAAGTAATCTATAAGATCTAATGCCGTGATTAACAAGTATTTCATCACAGCCATAATGGCCGTTGCGGCCATCGCTCCCCTACCGGCGCAGGTGCTCGAAGGAGTGCCGAATGCAGGTCCGGAGCCTGAGCTCCCGCTGATTCCCGCTGATTCCACTCAGAAAAACGACAATTGGTTCCGCAAGATTCGCATCTCCGGCGCGCTATCTACCGAATTCCTCATTCCCGTTGACGACAAGGGGATGGTTTCGGCCAGCTATCCTAATGGTATTCTCCATAGCAATCGCGACGTCTATGCGGGCGATGTGCTCAACAACACTTACTTCGACCTCAACCTCAATGCCCCCTATCTGTCGCTTGGCGCACGCTTCGAATGGGCCAAATGGCCTCTGCCCGGATATGAGGATAAGTTTGACGGCTGGGGTGTGCCATACATCTGGGCCACAGGTCGTTACAAATGGGCAGCCCTTACGGTGGGCGACTACTACGAGCAGTTCGGTTCGGGCCTGATTCTGCGCACCTACGAGGAGCGCTCACTGGGCATCGACAATGCTCTGCGCGGAGGCCGGCTGAAGCTCAATCCACTGCCGGGAGTGCAGTTCACGGCTCTTGCCGGCAAGCAGCGCTACTACTGGGAGCATAATTCCTCATGGATATGGGGTGCCGACGCTGAGTGGAACCTGGCCGAAAGTTTCCGCAAAGCCTTCAGGGGCAAATGGGGCGTGACCGTTGGCTTCAGCTATGTGGGCAAGCATGAGAAGGAGACCTACATGGATGCCCCCGACTACATGCATCGCCTCCGTTTCCCCGAGAACACGGCGGCCTTTGATGCTCGCGTCCGCCTGAAGATGCACGATTTCTCGCTGCTGCTCGAAGGGGCTACCCGCAACAATGACCCGAACGCCGACAATAATTACACCTATCGTCGCGGCTCGGCGGCCCTCGCCTCCCTCTCCTATTCCTCGCGGGGCTTCTCGGCGCTGTTGCAGGCCAAACGCTCTGACAACATGAGCTGGCGTTCTAACCGCAACGTGACGGGCATCTCCTCGTTCATCAATAACCTGCCCCCCTTCACGATGACGCAGACCTATGCGCTGGCCGCCATGTATCCCTACGCCACTCAGGCCGACGGCGAATGGGCCTATCAGCTTGAGGTAAGCTATCTATGTCGCCGGGGCACTGCGCTGGGTGGCAAGTATGGCACTCAGCTGCGTCTGTCGGCAAGCATGATCAACGCCCTTGACCGCGATTGGCCGCAAGGAGTGGCCCACGTGAAAGATTCCTACATCCCCGGAACCGACGGCTATGGCGCCCCCTTCTGGAAGGCCGGCTCACTGAACTATGCCGACGTCAATGTGGAAATCAGCAAGAAGCTCACCCGCTCCTTCTCGATGACGCTCTTCTATCTGTTCCAGAAATACAATCAGGCCGTCATTTTGGGTCACGGCGTGAACGGCGACATGGTGACAGCCAACACCTTCGTGGTGGAGGGTCAGTGGAAAATCCGCCGCAATACTCAGCTG
>CAZNBC010000327.1:0-2066 GCA_964571125.1 uncultured Bacteroides sp. | reverse complement strand
AAAGGGGAGGTTGAGTCCGTTGTTGTCAAGCTCGGTACGGATGTAGCGGGCCACCGTGGCCGAGTCGGCACGTTCGACTATCGGACGGTTGCTGGCGTGGTTGAGGATATTGAGTATCACCTCGTTGAGCAGCCCTTTCTGATAGAGGTACTGACCTTTAAGGGTTTCCTGTAGCGATTTGTAGCTTGACGAGAGGCTGCCTGACTTGGGCCCTTTGCCAACCTCGCCCTTGAGCGTGAGGTCGCCCGAGAGGCCCTCGGAAGTCGTGAAGGTATATTTTATGCCTCCGAAGTCGGAGCCGTCGACTGAGTACATCGGCAGTGCCGAGGCCTGTATCTGCGCGGCGTCCTGTTCGAGGTAATGCTTCGTCTCATCCTGTTCGAGGTTGGTGGTCACGGCGTAAAGGCTCCGCTGTACACCCTCGACGAACTGGTCATCACGCATCCTCACCATGTTCTTCATGTAGATTATCTGTACATAAAGAAGTCCGGCGAATGTCAGGGCCATTATGATGGTAAGAAACCAAATTGTAGACTTTTTCATTTCTTATATCGTGTCTCCTGATGGGTAGAGGTGATTTAGAGAAAATTATAATTTATTATGTTAACACGCGACCTCGCCCTATTGTTTCGACCGAACCTGACTTAATCTCCGGCCGTTCTTTTTGGAGATAGAAACAGAGGAACGAGCCTCGTTAACATTTGGCGTCAAAATTAACAAATAAATGTGAAACGCCCAACCCGTTGTCAGGTCGTTTCATTATTCTTAACTTTGCACCTATTCCACATATGTTGTATAAGAATGGACACCCGTGAATTTGCCGAAAGGATTCTGCTGAATCTGCCCTATGACCCTAATCATCAGCAGATACAGCTCATTGCCGCTCTTGCACGCTTTTGTTCGGCCGATACGCCCGACGACAGTGTGTTCCTGCTGGCAGGCTATGCGGGTACCGGTAAGACTTCGCTCATAGGTGCGCTTGTCAAGGCCTTGCGTGAGGCCCAGATACAATCCGTGCTCCTCGCTCCTACGGGTAGGGCGGCCAAGGTGTTCTCCTCGTTCGCTTCTCAGGCGGCGTCGACCATCCACCGCCGTATCTACCATTCCTCCGAGCCGGGGGTGATGAGTTTTGCGGGTGATGTCAGCGAAAATCCGTTTCGCAACACGGTATTCATCGTCGACGAGGCTTCGATGATAGGCGATACCCCCTCGGGGGATAATTCCTCGGGGCTGCTGGAGGACCTTATTCAGTATGTCTACTCAGGTGAGCGCTGCCGGTTGATACTGTTAGGCGATATCGCTCAGTTGCCTCCGGTAGGGTCGCAGGAGAGCCCCGCCATGATGGTAAGCCGACTTAAGGCTATGAGGCTGAGGGTCACCCGTGCCGTCATCACCGAGACCGTGCGTCAGGCCCGCGACTCCGGTATACTGTTCAATGCGACATGGTTGCGTCAGGCTATGCGCAAGTCTCCCTTGCCCGAGCCGGAGATTACCGTGAGTGGATTCGACGACGTGAGCGTCATTGACGGTGAGGAATTGGCTGACTGCATAGCCCGTTCCTATCGTGAGGCGGGGATTGACAATACCATCGTTGTGACGCGCTCTAACATGAGGGCCAAACTCTTTAACCTTGCCATACGCACTTCTATACTTGACCGCGAGGAGGAACTGATCCGCGACGAAAGGATTCTCATAGCCAAGAATAACTACCTGTGGTCGGCTAAGGTCAACGGCCTTGACTTCATAGCCAACGGTGACATGGCCACCGTGGACCAGATATTCTTGACCGAAGAGCGCTATGGATTCCGCTTCGCCAACGTAAGGCTCGTGTTTCCCTATCGTGACGTCTCGGTGGAGTGCAAGATAATCCTTGACACCCTTGTGTCCGACTCGCATGCCCTTGACAACGACTCCATTAATCGTCTGGCCATGGCGTGCTTGCAGGACAATGAGAAATTCACCCCCGACATACCTATGCGTCAGCGCATGAAACTTCTGAAGTCTGACCCATATTTCAACGCCCTGCAGGTGAAGTATGACTACGCCGTCACCTTCCACAAGGCCCA
>CAZNBC010000326.1:0-2071 GCA_964571125.1 uncultured Bacteroides sp. | reverse complement strand
GGGGTGATATGCCGTGCTCGATAAGATAGTCTATCACCGATTTGGCACGGCGCTGCGAGAGGTCGAGGTTGTATTCCTCGCTTCCCACGCGGTCAGTGTGCGAAGCCATCTCTATGGTGATGTTGGGATTGTCGTTGAGCAACTGCACTATCTCGTCGAGAGCCTCCCGCGAGTCATCGCGCAAGGTGGCTTTGTCGAAGTCGTAGAAGATATTCTCCACGATGTTAGGCTTATTGATGGATGCGAGCACAAAGTCTACCCCATATTCGGCGTCCTCCTCTGCATCATCGGCTGTGAATTGCTGTCGGGCGTTGAGGTAGCCTTTCGCGCCGGCGAGCATCACGTAGCTCACGCCCCGCTGCAGTGGGAAGGAGTAGCTGCCGTCGTTACGTGCCACGGTGCGCTGATTGGAGCCGTCGTTGCCCACGATTCGTATCACGGCGTTGGCCACCGGCTCGTCATCGCGGTCTACCACCCATCCCGAAATGACTATCTTCAGGTCAGGTAGCTCGAAGGAATAAAGGTGGTCGTAGCCTCGGCCGTCACCGCGGTTTGAGCTGAAATATCCCGCGTTGGTCTTGCCGGGCTCGAAAGTTATGCCGAAATCATCGGCCGGGGAGTTGAAGGGCACGCCGACATTCTCTACGCTCCAGTGACCGTCGCGGCCAAGCACCGCACGGAACAGGTCGAGTTCGCCCATGCCGGGATGACCGTCTGAGGAAAAGTAGAGTATGCTGTCGGTGAGCATGTAGGGAAATACTTCGTCGCCGGTGGTGTTGATTTCCTCTCCGAGGTTCTCAAGTGTGCCCACACGGTCGTTGAGGTTGATGCGCCACAGGTCCATGCCTCCGGCGCCGGGCATATCGCTTGAGAAATAAAGCCAGTTGCCCGAGGGGCTTACCGCCGGATGCGCGTAGTTCGATATGGTATCTGACGTTATCTCGAATTTTTGCGGCTCCCCCCATGTGGCGTCGCTACGTGTCGAAGTGTATATCTCCACTCCGCTGTGCGAGTTGGGCTTGCGCACCGCGCGGGTGAGATACATCATCGTACCGTCAGGAGAGAATGACATGATGCCTTCGTCATGCTCCGTATTTACCGACCCTTCTACGGGTTCGGGGCGCTGCCACTGACCCTGCTCGTTCTTCTTTGACATCCAGATGTCGCCGCGCTTCATGCCGGTAATCTCGCTGCGCTTCTCGCCGTTTACCTTCTCGTTGGTGGTGGTGAAATAGAGTATGTCATTACTGAACATTGGCGAGAAGTCCGAACGGCGCGAGTTGAAGAGCTTGCTCTGCTTTACTACATATCGCGTGCGGTCCTTCCTGTGGTCACGGCCCAGTTTGGCTCCCTCGAGACCCGTGCGGGCCTCCGATGACGAGGGATATACCATCAGGTACTCCTCGTATGCCTTGATGGCGGCGTCATATTTTCCGTCGGCATGCAGCATCTGGGCCAGGCGCAGCTGAGCCGTGGTGTCGGGACATCCGTAGCGTATGGCGTTCTGATAGGCGGCTGCGGCGCGCGCGCTTTGATTCAGCTGGCGGTGAGCCTCACCCATTTTGAAGGCTACCTCGCCACGCAGCGGACGCTCCTCCTTCTTGGTGAGCTTGTTATATACCTTTCGGTAGGTCTTCGAGGCTTCGAAATATTCGCCGCGGGCCATCTGTTCGTCAGCTGTAGCCAACTTGGCTCCTCGGCAACCGCTGAGTCCGATGCCGACGAGCAATGTTATGGTAAGGAGAAAAATTAGTTTCTTCATAGCTTTATAACGCATCATCGCCGCCGGTTATTTTCCCGACCACACATTATTAATATCTCTGAAGGGTGTGGATGGTGTTGTAGGTGGTGTGGGAAGAATGAAAACGGCTGTGCCATGACGTTCTGTTTCATGGCGCAGCCGTTTGGCTCGTTTTATTACGGGAATGTCTGATTACTTCTTGAAGAAGCGGTTGAACAGTCCGGCAAATCCCTGACCGTGACGGGCTTCGTCCTTGGCCATTTCGTGTACGGTGTCGTGGATGGCGTCAACGTTCTTTTCTTTGGTTCTTTTGTCGATACGCATCTTGTC
>CAZNBC010000325.1:0-2071 GCA_964571125.1 uncultured Bacteroides sp. | reverse complement strand
CTGTGGTAAGCATCACCTCATCTCCCTGAAGAGGATTGGTAATACGCGCGCCCACTCCGAAAAGGTAGCGCTTTTCCATGCCGAGCCGCATGTCGATTATAGCCACTTCCTCCTGATCGCTGAAATGCCATCCCACCTCCTTAGCCGACAGGCGCATCACGGCCGACTGTTCAAGCTGAGCCTTGAATATCTGACAATAATTCTGCTGTTTACGGGGAAGTGCCTCGAACTGAGGAGTCTGCACATCAAGTTCGGCAGCTCCACGACCCATGCGCACGAGCTTGGTGCCGCGGCCGGGACGAGGACTCACACCCATCACGCCATCCTGATCGGTACCGTTGACGGCTACCACATGATAACTCTGAGCCGATATCTGCTTGATGACATAGAACATCAGGGTACATAACGTGTCATCACCCGTTTCAGGGCCTGTACCGCGGATACCACTCGCAAGCAGAGTATCCGTAGGTGCCAATGTCCCCTGTGAAAGAGTGATGAGATACACCCTACGGTTATCATACACCTCATTCTCCACCTCCTGCATGGAGTCCATTACCACCACACCGCTTTTGGTGTCCACGGCATAATACTCCACCACCATTGACTTGGCCTGACGGGCACCTACCATACGTGATATCTGGTCAAGAGGGGTGGACATAGGGCGTATGCGGGTCACCCTGCGATCTACATCGTTGATAAGCAACGAGGGGGATGCTTCACGGGCATAAGTCGTGGTCAAGGGTGCACCGGCCACATGTGTACCACCCTGAGTGCCATTGATAAGTTCATTCATAATCTATAGTTTTTTTAGCGTAAAAATCCATTCTCCATTTTTTGAGTTCCTCAATCCCACGCGCTCGGACGAATACGGGTAAGGAAGTCTGCGGTGAGGTCATCCTTGAGGTTCATATCCCTATTGTGACGCTCCACGGGCGGCTCATATAGTCCGGGGCGATTCATAACCTCACGGATTGCATCGTTACGTCCGCGCAGATAGGCCTCCTCGGCACTCTCCTGTGGAGTGCCGGTTACTTCCGCGGGCGGCTCCACGGTCTGCTGTTCTTCCTGTCGTTCTGTCGGCTCCGGCTGCTCTACAGGGTCACCGGCTGCCACGGCTGTCACTCCTGCTTCTTCCGGTTGCGACGCAGACCGCGAATCAACATTCCCAGCAGCTGCCACAGATACATCAGCGCGGTCAACACCTTCTCCCATCCCGAGTTCTCCAGTTCTTTCTCTTGATTTATCATCATTCATTTCCTGTTTAAGATTTGTTACACATGTTTCATCTCTCCCGTCTGTCACCGTGGCCGGCCCTTACAGCGACGATGCAAAATTACGCCCGTGTCCCAACCCACTCTTGACGAATCCGCCCTTTTACACCCGCGTTTGTGCGGATGATTGTTTATTAGTAATTTTGTGGGTATGAGACCCTATCCGTTACTCTTAGCTGCCCTCACCGGCATAGCGGCACAGGCCGCTCCACTGCGTCTGTGGTATGACCGTCCCGCTGATTTTTTCGAAGAAGCCATCGTCATAGGCAACGGCAAACTCGGAGCCATCCTATACGCCGGGCCCGAAACAGACCGTATCAATCTCAACGACATAACCCTGTGGACCGGTGAGCCGGAGCGCGGAGTCACCACTCCCGATGCCTTCACCGCCATACCTTCCATCCGTCAGGCGCTTGACCGTGGCGATTACCGTGCCGCCGACTCGCTTCAGCGTAAAGTGCAGGGACACTTCAGTGAAAACTATCAGCCACTCGGCTCGCTGACCATCACCCACCACAATCACCATGACATCACCGACTATCACCGTGAGCTCAACCTCGACTGCGCTCTGGCATCTACCGAATACTCCGTCGCCGGACAGCCATTCACTACAGAGTACATAGCCTCATCACCCGACTCCGTGATAGCACTGCGAATCACCTCGAACGTTCCCGGCGGACTTGACTTCACTCTGGCGCTGTCATCGCAACTTCCCGTGACTACGACTTCGACCGACTCGCGCATAGTCTCCGACGGATACGCCGCCTATCACTCGCTGCCCGTCTATTACCACGCCGATC
>CAZNBC010000324.1:0-2077 GCA_964571125.1 uncultured Bacteroides sp. | reverse complement strand
TGGAGCGCACGGCGCCAGTGTAGCGCCGTATCGCCCGATACGTCAATTCTTGCCCTCTCGGGAAAGAGACTGCAAAATTACTTAAAAAATCTTAAACGTCAAAATCCCTTGTGAACCACCACATACCGGTACCTTCGGGCCGTAGGCTGAATCTAATCGTGGGGATTGCAGATTTTTGCTTAACTTTGCCGAATAATGAATATTTCGGTTACTACTCTTAATCCTTTTGCCGCGAAACCGGCCACGGCTGTCATTTTGGGGTGGGCGGGGGCGCTGGCGGCTTGCGTCTATTTCCTTATCGGGTGGTGGACGCCGCTTGTGCATGACGACTTGAATTTCCTTGACATGTTTCTGCGGGCTAACGACGGGGAACAGGCATTGTCGCCCGATTCGTGGGTGAAGTATCTGCAGATGGTGCGCCTTGAAAATGACGGCCGCTTCTCCAACTATCTTGAGATACTCTTTCAATTCATGCCCCGAGGTGTGTTCTGCGCTGTCATGGCTCTTGCCGGAGGCCTTTGGGTAAGCGGCTCGGCTCTCGCTGCCTGCGGACGGCAAAGGCTTACCTTTTTCCTGACCGGGACCACGTGGGCGCTGATTATTCTCTTCCTCCCCTGGCAGGACGACATCTTGGGTTGCATGAATTTCGAGCTGAATTATGTGGTCAGCTCGGGCGTGGAGGTCATCATGCTCCTTATGCTTCTCTGTGGCGACAGACTCAGATATGCTTCTCGAGTAAGCTTCTGCCTCATAACGTTTTACGCGTTTATTGCAGGCGGTTTTCACGAGGGCTTCTCGCTCCCCATGGTGAGCGGTTACGCGGCTTGGTGCCTGTTGCGTCGTCGCTGGCCCGGGTGGCGAATGATTGTCGTTTTGGGCGTGATGTGTGTGGCTATTTTTGCTGACGTAAGTAGCGCGGGGATGATGACCCGCATAGGGGGCGTAGGTGAATCGGAGGGAGTAGGGCTTTACCGAATAGTGAGATACCTCACTCTGCCGCTGTTGCTGTTTTGCGCGACCGTGATTGCAGCTTGCTTTTCAGGCGGACGCCGGTTGTTGGGCCGATTGATGCGCTCGCCACGCGTGTCGCTGCTGTGTGTAATCGCCGGGTGTGCTGCTCTTATGTCGTTGGCCCTGGGTGCCGACGGGCGTGTCTGCTGGGCTGCCGATTGGTATGCCGTCCTCCTGACAGTCAGTATCTTGGCAGAGATGCCTGAGATGCAGCGTAAGCGCAAAGCCGCCATAGCTCTTTGGCTACTGTTAGCCGCCTTTTACGCCAACGTAATCTACTGGCAGCGCGTCTATTACACGGAAACACTGACGGTTCTCGCGCTCTATGAAGCCTCCGAGGATGGAGAGGTGGACTATTACTGGGCTCCGGCCGCACCGGCCTCCACACTCCACCACGTCTGCCGCTGGAACATGTATTCCCCCGGCCCGCTCCGCTTCCTGCAGACGCTCGACCCGGGGCACCGTCTCCTGAAAGTACGCCTCACCCCCGACTCCACCGACCGGCGGTAGCCCCGCATTAGTGGATTTGCAACGACCCGGCGGCGCGGAGCGCCGAAATCTCAATAACCGGGGGTGAAGCCTCCGGTAAAGTGCCGATACACCTGTGCCCCGTTAGGGGTACGACCGCCAAGTTCTTGTCTTGATAATAAGTCAATCACTCATTTGTAGTATCCCTTCGGGGCACTCTCTCCCGCGGGTGTTCCGGGGGATTCACCCCCGGCTCTTCAAATTTTCGGCGCTCAGCGCCTGCGGTGTCATCGTAACTTCATATTTTAACCCACCTTCATATCGCAAATTACTATTTTACTCCATCATGGACGTTGGTATGCCGGGGAGGATACGAAAAAATCGCGTCCCTACCGTGGTGGTGGGGACGCGACTTGTATCGTGACAAAGGCGGGGTTATTCGCCGGTGTATTTCTTCATGATGAGGCAGGCGTTGTGACCACCGAAGCCGAAGGTGTTGGAGAGGGCTACGTTGATGGTGCGCTTCTGCGGCTCATTGAAGGTGAAGTTGAGGTTGTAGTCAACTTCCGGGTCGTTGTCGCCCTCAACGTGGTTGATG
>CAZNBC010000323.1:0-2084 GCA_964571125.1 uncultured Bacteroides sp. | reverse complement strand
CCCGCTGGAACGTATCATTCAGGATACAGGCAGCGGCGGTGCATGGCCTGTGTCTACCGACCGTGAGATATGGTGTATAGCCGCGTGGGAGGTGTATAAAGTCACCGGTGACCGCCAATGGCTTGAGTATATCTATCCCATAATCAAGCGCTCACTGGAAACAGACCGCGAGTCATTCTACAACACCTCTACGGGACTCGTAAAGGGTGAAACTTCATTCATTGACTGGCGTGAGCAGAGCCATCCGCGGTGGATGCAGTGCGCCGACATCTACAATACGGAGACGCTTTCCACATCAGTTGTCCACGCTCAGGCTTGGAAGGTGTTGGGCGAGATAGCGAGCATTCTTGGCCATAAGGAGGTTGCCAAAGATGCTTTCGCGCAGGCTCAGAAGATTTCTGATGCCATTAATGAGCATCTGTGGCTCGATGATAAGGGCTACTACGCCATGTATCTCTACGGGCGTGACAATCTCATAGCCAATCCTCGTGCCGAGACTCTCGGTGAGTCGTTGGCCATCATGTGGGACATCGCTCCCGCCGACCGCGCCGCGACAATCACGCGCAGCAATCCTGTTACCCCATTCGGCTCCACGGTATTCTACCCCTACATAGCCGACATTCCTGCCTACCACAATAAGTCGCTTTGGCCGTGGGTCGGTGCATGGTGGGCTTTAGGCAATGCAAAAGCAGGCAATGAGGAGGGTGTGATGGACGCTATAGGAGCAATATTCCGCCCCGCGGCACTCTTCTGTACCAACAAGGAGAACTTTAATATTGAAAACGGCGATATCGCCACCGAGCTCAACTCATCGAACATGCTGTGGTGTCTGAGCGGCAATATCGCCCTTACCCACAAGATTCTCTTCGGCATAGAGTTTGAGAAAGATGGTCTGGCATTTCATCCCTTCGTACCCAAAGCCCTCGCAGGCGAGCGCTCACTCACAGGATTCCGCTACCGCGATGCCGACCTCGATATCAACATATCCGGCTACGGTAATGAGATAAAGTCATTCAAGGTCAACGGCAAGGAGCAGTCACCGTTTATCGCCGCCAAAAATGCCAAGGGACACATGACAGTTGACATCGTCATGGCCGATAACACTATCGCACCCATCGGTATCAATCGTGTGGCCAACCTATCCGCACCGCTCACGCCAACAACATGGCTTGAAGGCACCACACTGACGTGGAATCCCATTGAATACATCGGCGAATACATCATCTTGAGAGATGGACGCGAGATAGCCCGCACACACGCAACGACCTTTGACGCCTCCATACCCGGCGAATATCAGGTCATAGGCGTGTCTTCCGAGGGAGTACAAGGATTTGCATCCGAACCACGCTCTACGCGCAAACAGCTGCTGTTTGACGCCGGTAACGTAAGCAATGACAAATCATCCGTACTGACAATTCCTGTCACCGTAGACGAGCCCGGTGACTATTACCTGAGCGTCTACTACGCCAATGGCAACGGCCCGGTAAACACTGAAAACAAATGCGCCATCCGCACACTCTCCGTTGATGGCACACGTCAGGGCATCATAGTAATGCCACAGCGCGGACGTGACAATTGGGACGAATATGGTTGGAGCAATTCCGTCAAAGTTCACCTCACACCGGGTACCCATTCCATCACCCTTGACTTCCGTCCGGAGAACGAGAACATGAACATTGACGTAAACCACGCCATCATCGCCTCCCTCCGCCTTGTAAAACAACAATAACTCGCTCTCCCAAAAAACAACCAAAACAACCTACTCACTACTTACGAGAGGCTGTCAAACTATCAATGTTAGGCAGTCTCTCTTCTTTTAGACAACAGCGAATAGCTATTTTAGCTATCACAGTTAACCACAGCCTATAACTCATCCCTCCGATTACTCTAATCTCCCAATCCCTCCTCACTCCAATCACTCCAATAATTCTAATTACTCCGACTATTCCGATTACTCCAATTCCTCCGATCCTCCCAGATACAAAAAAGTCCGGGCCGCTTCCGTTTGTCGGATGCGGCCCGGACCGTAGAGGGGGCGGTTACCTACTTTCCCGCTTTCGCAGTATCATCGGCGTGGTAAGGTT
>CAZNBC010000322.1:0-2090 GCA_964571125.1 uncultured Bacteroides sp. | reverse complement strand
AAGTCGATATCCGCGCCGAACGCCTCGGCCGGAAAACCAAGGTTGATGTAGGTGTCCGCTCCGATACAGGCCTCTTCCTTGAAGCACTCCTACCCAAGATTAGGACAAAAAGTGATTCCACATTCCTCGACAAGGCTCTGGCCGACTTCGCTACCATAAAGGACAAGTTTGACGAGCCGGTAAAAAACCCCGGTACTAAGGGAACAATTAGACCCGAATACATGCTCAGTACCCTCGACCGCCTCGCCGACGATAACGCCGTATTCACCGTCGATACCGGAATGAACAATGTCTGGACCTCCCACTACCTCACTGCCAAAGCCGACCGTCGCATGATAGGCTCTTTCTCCCATGGCTCCATGGCGAATGCCATGCCAATGGCCATCGGGGCCAAATTCGCGTGTCCCGACCGTCAGGTCATCGCAATATGTGGCGACGGCGGATTCTCCATGCTCATGGGCGAATTGCTAACCATCATCCAATACCAACTCCCTGTCAAACTTCTCGTGGCAGACAATCGTAGCCTTGCCTTCGTTAAATGGGAAATGGAGATGGCCGGCCTCAAAGCAAATGAAACCGACCTTATTAACCCCGACTTTGGCAAAATGGCCCAAGTAATTGGCTTCCAAGCTGAAACTGTTGACGACCCCGCAAATCTCGAAGCTGCCATGACTCGTTGGCTTGAAGCCGAAGGCCCTGCGTTACTCAGTGTTGTCACTGACACCGACGCCGCCTCCTTCAGCTTCTCCGAAAAGCTTATGAACTCCGCTAAACCCGGTAACCCACTGTCCAACTTCCTCCCCCTCGGCAGCTAAATCCCGTGGTATAAGGACTGCGAGATGTGTTCGTGTATTGCGAAATGTTGTAATTTTGCAGCATGATCGCATCACAGTTGCAGCCACTCAATATTCCACCTCATAAGGTTATTTTACGTAGGGGTGATGACGGGGCACTATATGTCTTCGACCCTCTGCGCAAGAAGTGGCTTGTACTCACCCCCGAAGAATGGGTGAGGCAGCACTTCGTGAACTGGCTCATAGAGGATTTACACTATCCGCCGACACTGATAGCCAATGAAGTGTCGCTCCGACTCAATACCATGCAGAGACGGAGTGACACGGTTGTGTACACCCGTGAGCTTACGCCTCTGTGTATCGTGGAATACAAGGCGCCTCATATACGTGTGACCCAAAAGGTATTTGACCAGATTGTACGCTACAATATGATCTTCCGAGCCAAATGCCTGATAGTCACCAACGGCATGGAACACTATTGCTGTAAGCTGTCATACGACCCTCCACAATATGAATTTTTAAAAAACATACCGGATTATGAGCAACTCCTGTCCCTCTAAAGACAGTCAATCGTGTGCCACGCTTCCACTCCTGTTCTGGACCTTCTTCAAGATAGGGTGTTTCACCTTCGGAGGCGGATGGGCCATGATAGCCATCATTGAAAAGGAAATAGTAAACAATCACAAATGGATTGAGCGTCAGGACTTCTATGACCTCCTGGCTGTTAGTCAGTCTTTGCCGGGCATACTCGCTGTAAACATCTCAGCCTCAGTGGGTGACAATCTTCGCGGACTCAAAGGAAGTATTGCGGCGGCACTCGGCACCATTATGCCATCCTTCCTGATAATTCTCGCCATCGCCATATTCCTTACCCCCGACATAATCAAGTCTGACCCGATAGTCAGCAAGATATTCATGGGCATCCGTCCCGCCGTAGTGGCACTCATCGTAGCTCCGGTACTTACCACTGCCAAAGCAGCTAAAATAGGGTGGAAGACCATTATAATCCCCGTAGGAGTGGCATTGCTAATATGGTCGAAACTGCCCTTTATCTCCAGCCCTATTCTGTACATAATATTGGGAGGAGCAGGCGGATACATCTATTATGCCTATTTTAACAGGAACAAGTCGAACCAAACTTCAGAGGAAACAAAGAAATGATATACTTACGTCTTATATGGTCATATCTTAAGATAGGACTCTTCGGTTTCGGCGGAGGATATGCCATGCTGGCTCTCATAGAACGTGAAATAGTCGGGCCCGGATGGATAAGCGAACAGACGTTTACCGACATCG
>CAZNBC010000321.1:0-2091 GCA_964571125.1 uncultured Bacteroides sp. | reverse complement strand
GAAGGAAGCACGTTGGCCATCGAAGCGACCTTCAGAAGGTCGGGAGCGTGACCGCCACCGGCGCCCTCGGTGTGATAGGTGTGAATCGTACGGCCGTCGATGGCAGCGATGGTGTCTTCTACGTAGCCGGCTTCGTTGAGGGTGTCGGTGTGGATAGCTACCTGCACGTCGTGTTTGTCGGCCGAACGCATGCAAGCTCTGATAGCTGCGGGAGTTGAACCCCAGTCCTCATGAATCTTAAAACCGCAGGCTCCGGCCACAATCTGCTCGTCGAGTGTCTCGGCTACCGAAGAATTACCCTTGGCAAGGAATCCCATATTTATGGGGAGACCTTCCGACGACTCGAGCATCTTGGCTATATTCCAGCGACCGGAAGTGATAGTCGTGCCGTTGGATCCGTCGGTCGGACCGATACCGCCGCCGATGAGGGTGGTAATGCCGTTGCTGAGGCAGTCGTAGGCCTGCTGAGGCGATATGAAGTGTACGTGACCGTCGATACCGGCGGCGGTCAGTATGAGATGCTCACCGGAAATAGCGTCAGTCGAAGGACCGGTGCACAGGTTGGGCGATACGCCCTGCATGATATTGGGGTTGCCACCCTTGCCGATACCTGCTATCTTACCATCCTTCACACCCACGTCGGCTTTTACAACGCCCAGCACCGGGTCGAGAATCGTCACGTTGGTGATGATGAGGTCGAGCGAACCGGCATCGGAGGTTATGGTGTTGGCCGTTCCCATACCGTCGCGTATGGTCTTGCCGCCGCCGTAAACCACTTCGTCGCCGTAGACGCGAAGGTCTTTCTCAATTTCCACATAAAGCTCGGTATTGCCCAGGCGGATTTTATCGCCTACGGTCGGACCGAACAAGTTGTTATATTCCTGTCTTGATATTGTTGCCATAATATTACTTGTAATTTTAGTGGAAATTAGGATTTAGAGGTATATTCGGCATCAGCCTCATCTTCAGTGATGTTCTTGAAACCATAGTCCTGCATGCGGCGGAAAGCGCGTTTCTCGATAGGATAGTAAGAGGGTGTATCCTCCAGACCGGCAAAGCCGTCAACGAGATCATTGAAGCCTATGATGCGCTGCTTGCCTGCAAACGTCATAAGCTCTACTTCTTTTTCTTCACCGGGCTCGAAGCGCACAGCGGTAGTGGCAGGGATATTGAGATGATAACCAAAGGCAGCCTTACGATCAAACTCGAGATAACGGTTCACTTCGAAGAAATGGAAGTGAGAACCAATCTGCACGGGGCGGTCGCCGGTGTTGCGCACCTTAAGAGACACGGTACGACGGTTGGCATTGTAGGTAATATCGCCGTCGGCGAGAATCACGCCGCCCACGGGAACAGGCTGAGCCGGTGCGAAACCGGGAGTATTGGGATAGGAAATCTGAGGGGTTCCCTCGAAGATTCCTTGAGGAGTCTTATAGGTGGGAGTAGCAGAGGCATCTCCCTGAGGATTGTTGGTAGCCATAGTCTGAGATTGTTTTTAGAAGATGGATAAACTATTTGATAGGATGATGGATGCTGACAAGGCGGCTACCATCGGTGAAAACAGCTTCGACCTGAAGGAGAGTAATCATGTCGGCCACCCCGTCCATTACGTTCTCTTTTTTCAGTACGTTTGCTGCATCGTGCATAACTTCTTCAACGGTCTTTCCTTCGCGGGCGCCCTCAAGCGCACAGGAGGTAATATAGGCTACAGACTCAGGATAGTTGAGCTTAAGTCCTTTTTGCAGACGCCGTTCGGCAATCATGCCGAGCGTGAGGAGCGTCAGTTTGTCTTGCTCTTTTGGTGTTAGATGAATACTTATATTCGTTATGAGGTTAATATCCGGGTAGAGACACTACTCCTATTAAATTGACAAACAACTCAGAATCTCGATTAGTTCAATTTAACACGAGAAAACGCCATTTTTCAATATCCATCTGCAAAATTAACAAAATAAATGGATTCTGCAAATCATGCGAATCCGATACCGGAACTTTTTCCAAAATGCGATAGGAAGCATGCTCAACGCATGTTTTTAAAGAACTTGATTCGCTTGCCGATATGACCTATAACAAGAATAATCATCAGGAAGC
>CAZNBC010000320.1:0-2121 GCA_964571125.1 uncultured Bacteroides sp. | reverse complement strand
GATGACTCTCAAGGAGATTGCCACCGGTGTCACCAAGACCCTCAAGATACCCACATTCGTCAAGGACGAACACTGCAACGGCACCGGCGCCAAGGACGGCACGGCATTCACCACCTGTCCCACCTGTCACGGCTCAGGCACCGTCATCACCCAGCAGCAGACATTCTTCGGTGTGCAGCAGGCAGCTGCCACCTGTCCTACGTGTAACGGCGAGGGCAAGATTATATCCGAGAAGTGCCCCCACTGCCACGGCGAAGGCGTGGAGCGCAAGGAGCAGACCGTGTCGTTCAACATCCCTGCCGGTGTGAGCGACGGCATGACCCTTACCGTCAAGGGCAAAGGTAACGCCGCAATCCACGGAGGAGTCAATGGCGACCTTCTCGTGGTAATTGAGGAAGTCAAGGATCCTCAGCTCATCCGCGACGGCAACGACGTGGTGTACAACCTTATGCTTGACGTTTCTACAGCCGCACTCGGCGGCTCGGTCGAAGTGCCCACCATCACCGGTCGCGCACGCCTGAAGATTCAGCCCGGCACACAGCCCGGTAAGGTGCTGCGTCTGCGTGGCAAAGGACTCCCCTCCACCGAAGGCTACGGCACCGGCGACGAACTCATCATCGTGATGGTCTACATCCCCGAGAAGCTCAACGACGAAGAGCGCAAAGCCTTCGAGAACCTCCAGAACCAGCCGAACATGAAGCCCACCGACGACGTGAAAAACCGCATCTTCTCCCGCCTCCGCCACATCTTCGACTAATCCCCCAATCCTCCCCCATACCCGAGGCGATGTGTCCCACCCCCGACACATCGCCTCGGTTGCGTTTACGGAACCTGTAAACGGTACCAATCCGACATCGGCGGCCTACGGGCGCCGTGATTCCATCTCACGGTAGCCCCGAGCACCTCCCTATGGTCGGTGATCGGGGTTATGTATGTATCAATACCCTGCGGGTATTAGCTTGGCCTGAAAAAACGAGGATGAGGATATCCTCGCAGAGCCGATACACCGAGAAAGAGAACAATCACGAAGCGCGTACCCGCAGGGTATTGATACATACATAACCCTGACCACCGACCGCAAGGAGGTGTTCAGGGTTTGTTGACCTAAGGCGACCCGGCGCCCGTAGGCCGCCGACGTCGAATAGGTGCCACACAGTTCAGACAACCCATGTATGTGGGGGTTGTTTTTCAGGGGGACAATTTGTAGCTTTGCAGGATAATTTGGAAATGAGGCGCGAAAATGATGAGGCTACAGCAGACGATATACAACCTGATAAATAAGGATAGGAAACACGATATCTACAGCAGGATTTATGACTGGACCATGCTGGTGATGATTCTTGCGAGTATCGTACCTCTCATGTTTATCGAAGACTATCCTATATTCAGGGTGATTGAGTCGGTGACGGTCACTTCGTTCATCATTGACTATGTCTTCCGATGGTACACGTCGCCACTTAAACTCAACAAGGGCATCCGGTCATACTTCGTCTACCCATTCACCCCTATGGCGATTATTGACCTGCTGTCCATCCTTCCGGGGCTCAATCTGATGAACGCCTCGTTCAAACTACTGAGGCTCACCCGTCTGCTGAAGATAGTCCGACTGCTGAAAATAACGCGCTATTCGAGCAAGATAACGATGTTCCTCAACGTGCTGAAGAAGGAACGCCACGTGCTCATGGCCGTGATGCTGCTCGCTATTTTCTACATCTTCATCACGGCGCTTGTCATGTTCAACGCCGAGCCGCACATCAATCCCGAGACCGGCGAGGAGACTTTCCACTCATTCTTTGACGCCCTCTATTGGGCCACCGTGACGCTGACCACGGTGGGCTACGGCGACCTCTGCCCGGTGACTGACATAGGGCGCATGGTGTCGATGCTTTCGTCGCTCTTCGGTGTGGCTATCATCGCCCTCCCCTCGGGCGTGATTACCGCCAGCTATCTTGAAGAGCTGAGAACCTTACGCATGAAACAGGAGGAAAGGGACAGCATAGAGGTGTTGGCACCAAACGCTCCCGCCGATTAGGGTTGCCAGCCGCCGCCAAGCACTTTGTAGAGGTTGACGATGGCCAGGGAGCGGTCGCGCAGGGCATTGATGAGGCCGCACTCAACTAC
>CAZNBC010000319.1:0-2126 GCA_964571125.1 uncultured Bacteroides sp. | reverse complement strand
TGTCGAACTGCTCTTTCTTCTCGAGCTTGGTACGGCCTGAGCCGATGATGTCGAAACCGCCGGTATTGCGGTATTCGTCGATAACGTCGGCTGTGAGTTCGATATACTTGTGGTCAACGAGACCGCCGGGGCCCATGAGGAAACCGTAGAGACGGCTTGCCTTGTTGATTTTCTTGATGCCGTCAAAGAGTCCGCAGATCACGTTGTGTCCGCCGGGGGCCTGGCCGCCTGAGAGGATTACACCTACATTGACAGGCTTACCGATAGTCTGAACGGGATTCTTCTCAAATCTGAGTTCGGGCAGACCGTAAGTGTTGGGGAACAGTTTCTTGATTTCTTCCTGATCGGCCACTGACTGAGTGGGCTCGCCTTCAACTACCTTTACGAAACCTGACAGGTCAATGGGGAGCTTGGGCTGATATGCCGCACGGGCAATCTGCAGAGCGCTTTTCTTCATTGCTTATATCGCTTGTTGGTTATTGATTATATGCATTTTCTTGGCATTGCGCAATGCCACGGGGAGACACCGCTGACGCCTAAAAACTTAGTGCAAAGTTCGCAAAAAAATTCCAACGCATCAACTCCCGTTATCCGTTTTTAGGCACGTTTTTCGTAATTTTGTCCTATCACTTAGAATGACTCGTTATGACCAACGGATTTATAAGAGTGGCCGCGGCTGTGCCGCGCGTAAATGTGGCCGATGTCAAGGCCAATCTCACGGCCATCATTGAGATAGCCTCCGAGATGTATGAGCGCGGTGTAGAGATAGCCGTGTTCCCCGAGATGTGTATCACAGGCTATACCTGCGGCGACCTTTTCCACTCCCCCACACTGCTTGAAGCATCGGCTGAGGCGATTGATTCGCTCTCGGACTGGGCGAAGGAGCATCCCCGCATGGCCCTTATCGTCGGGGCGCCTTATCGTGACGGCGACACGCTATACAACTGTGCCGTCATCATCACCGCCTCGGCCACCGAGTATGTAGCCAAGACCTATATCCCCACCTACAACGAGTTCTACGAGCGGCGTTGGTGGGCTTCAGCCTCGGGCGCTCCGGAGCATCTGCGTCAGCGCACATTCGCCTTCGCCGGCATAACCCTCGGCGTGGAGGTCTGCGAGGACCTTTGGGTGGCCGCTCCCCCCTCCTCATCGCTCGCGCTCGCCGGTGGCGAGGTGATATTCAACCTCTCGGCATCCGACGACGTGATAGGCAAGTACGCTTACCTCCGCTCGCTCGTGACGCAGCAATCGGGCCGTTGTGTATGCGCCTACGTCTACTCATCGGCAGGCTTCGGCGAATCATCTACCGACCTTGTGTTCAGCGGCAAGGGAATTATCGCCGAGAACGGCACCGTGATTGCCGAAAGCGACCGCTGGCAACTGCAGCCTCACTTCACCATCGCCGACATTGACATAGAGGCCCTGCGCCATGACCGTATGCACCTCACCACGTTCGCTGACTGCCGCAATGTCAACGGCATCGGGTCACCTGCGCCCGTGCAGCTTGACAGCCGTCCGCATCTCCCCTCTACGTCCTTCAATCAGGACTATGAGCTGACTTACCGCACGGTCAACCCGCGCCCGTTTGTACCCCCGACGGATGAGGCGATTGACACCAGATGTGAGGAAATCATCAACATCCAGTGTGCCGGGCTTGCACGCCGCCTTTCGTTCATCCACTGCACCACCCTCACCGTAGGTATCTCGGGAGGCCTGGACTCCACTCTCGCCCTTCTTGTGGCCGCACGCACCTTCGACATGCTCGGACTTGACCGCAAGGGGATTATCGGAGTGACCATGCCCGGATTCGGCACCACAGGACGCACCTACAACAACGCCCTGGCGATGATGCGTGAACTTGGAGTCACCATCAGGGAAATCCCCATAGGCCCCGCCGTAGAGACTCACTTCAGCGACATAGGCCACGACAGAAATGTGCACGACATCACCTACGAAAACTCTCAGGCCCGCGAACGCACACAGATACTCATGGATGTGGCCAATCAGACAGGAGGCATAGTGCTCGGCACAGGCGATCTCTCGGAACTTGCCCTCGGATGGGCCACATACAACGGCGACCACATGTCCATGTATGGCGTCAACGCCGGTGTGCCCAAGACCCTCGT
>CAZNBC010000318.1:0-2128 GCA_964571125.1 uncultured Bacteroides sp. | reverse complement strand
CCAGTCCACATCAACCGGGGCTCCGTCATACTGCCCTTCGTCGGTCTCCACATGTGCGAATATGCGTCCGCGGCAGTAGGGGTACCCGTTGCGGTCAAGAAACCCTCCTGCAGCTCCAGCGTACTCAAACTTCTCGGGCACGAGATATGAGCGGACTTTGGGCTGACATGCGGCATACTCCTCGTGGCACTCCATGAAGCGGTAGAGGGGTGTGAGCCAATCATCCTTGACTGCTACATCGGAATTGAGCAGTACAGTATATTTGTTCGGTGTGGCGAGCAGCGCCCGGTTATATCCCTCGGCAAATCCATAGTTGGTGTCGAAAGCCATCACTTTCACTGTCGGAAACTCTTCGGCGAGTACCTTGAGAGACTCATCCGTAGAGCCGTTGTCGGCCACTATCACATCGGCAATCTCCCGGGGTGTGTGCTTCACGACCGATGGCAGATACTCTCTGAGCAACCGTGCACCGTTCCAGTTGAGTATTATCACCGCCACGGGCTTGACGTACTCCGAAGAGTAGATGTCTTTTGGGTCGGCTGAGGCTTTGGGTGTCGCTTGATTATTCATAACGGATTCAGGAGTGTGGGGCGGAAGTAGGTGTAGAGGAGGGGAGCGTTACGGGAATTTTCCATCGTTTGTGTGTCCAGAGCCACAGTGCCGGCTCTCTCTTGATGGACTGTTCCAGCAGTCGGGTGTACATGGCCGTCAGCTCCATAGGTGCGGTCTTTGATGCGTCTTCGCTCATCAGTCTCACTACTATGCGGTAATGTCCGCGCGAAATCTTGTGCATGTCCCAGTATACCACGCCAAGTCCCAGCTTGCGTGCCAGCGTCTCGGTGCCGGTGATCATCGCCGTGGGGTGGTTAAGGAAAGTGGTGACATAGGTCGGATCGCCGTGCGATGGCTTCTGGTCACTCATAAATCCGGTGACCGAGAGTTTCCCCTGTCGTTTGAGCATCAGCAAATCGCGGAGCACGGTCTTCTTGGGGAATGATACTGACCCGAAGCGGCTGCGCAGACGCAGATACCATTGGTCAAACCACACGTTGCGTAGCGGGCGGTAAACTTGAGCGAATTCTACATCACTGCTTCCTCCGTAGCGGCTCCACAGGGTCACTGCCGGTGCCCACTCCCAGTTGAAGCAGTGGGAGAAGTAGACGCAAACCGATTTTCCCTCACTCACGAGGCGGTCGATTATCTCTACTCCTTCAAACTCCATGCGGGTCTTCATCTCCCGGTCAGTGATATGACAGAGTTTGACCGTCTCCACAAATTCGTCGGCAAGATTGCGGTAAAACTTGCGTATCAGTTTGCAGCGTTCCTCCTTAGATAGCTCCGGGAATGATTCGGAGATATTCTTCATCACCACCTTGCGGCGGTAGCGCACCAGATAGTAGGCCACGAACCACAGCACATCGGCCAATACGTAAAGCATCCCCAACGGAAGTATGGCTACCCCCTTGAGCAGCCATCCTAAAGGGGTGTAGAGAGGCGACGGCTCCGGGGCCTGCGCGTGGGCTTTATGGATGGTGTTTTCAGTCGTTGGCATACTCTCCGGTCATTTCCTCCCCGTTGCCTCCGGTGATGCGCACATTGACAATCTGATTGGCCAAAGAGGCGTTAACCGGCACGTTTACCTTCAGATAATTGTCGGTAAATCCGGTCATGTGGTCAGCTCCGGGGCGACGGTGCTCTACGAGTACGGGACGAATCTGCCCCACGAATCGCGCGGCAAATGCGTCAAGTTTCTTTTCCGAGATGTCAAGCATCACACGTGTGCGGCGATGCTTCTCGGCCTGATCGACCACGTGGTCTATGTTTAGTGCCCGTGTGCCGGGGCGCTCGGAGTAGGGGAACACGTGAAGCCTTGAAATGTTGAGGCTGTTTACGAAATCGCGCGAACGCTCGAAGCGCTCGGGCGTCTCGCCGCGGGCACCCACTATGAGGTCCACCCCGATGAATGCGTCGGGTATCGCGCGGCGTATCTCCTCTATGCGGTGGCGAAACAGGTCGGTGTCGTAATGGCGGCGCATGAGCTTCAGCACATCATCGTCGCCGCACTGCAGCGGCAGGTGAAAGTGGGGCATGAAGCGCTTGGACTGCGCTACCCATCCTATCATCTCGT
>CAZNBC010000317.1:0-2130 GCA_964571125.1 uncultured Bacteroides sp. | reverse complement strand
GATTCTGGGGGGCGCCTTCTTCGGTGACAACCTTTCGTTCATCTCCGACACTACCATTGCTTCTACCCGTACTCAGGGATGTTCGATGAGCGATAAGTTTAAGGCAAATATCCGCATAGCTCTTCCGGCGGCGCTCCTGACCATAGTGATACTCTATTTCATGAGTCCCGAGTGTCATTACGAACTTCCTGATTACGGAGGAAATATGTGGCTCACGTTGCCTTATCTTCTTGTGATTGTTCTCTCGATAATTGGGGTCAATGTCGCAGTGGTGCTGACCATAGGTATTGCCTCGTCTTTCGTATTGGGGCTGACAGATGGGTTTGCCGCGCTTGAATTGTGCAGATTTATTGGTGACGGTATTGACTCCATGGGCGATCTGACGCTCATTACGCTTCTCGCAGCCGGGATGTTGGGTGTGGTCAAACAGCAGGGAGGCATTGACTTTATCCTCACACGCATGAAGTCGTTTGTACGTGGCACCCGCGGCTGTCAGTGGTGCATAGCGATGCTTACCGGCATAGTCAATATCTGTACTGCAAACAATACCGTGGCTATCATCACCGTAGGCCCGATGGTCAAGGATATGGCCGATACATACGGAGTGGACTCGCGCAAGAGCGCCTCTTTGCTTGATACGGCTTCATGTATCGTGCAGTGTCTGATTCCCTATGGTGCTCAGACCCTTCTCGCCACATCACTTGCCGGAATTTCACCCATAGCACCATTTTCGTACCTCTATTATCCGTGGATTTTGGCCTGTATGGTCGCACTCTCTATCGTATTTAATTTCCCGTCGTTTAAGTCAAAACAGCCGGAGTAATCCTAATATTTCCTTAAGATGGCTTCCCTCAGTGATGTAATCATAGGTGCTCCCTCTGGCGCTACGGTCAGACCTCGGGGAAGATTCGCCCCATCACCGTCGGGACGTATGCACCTCGGCAATATCTATGCTGCCCTGATGTCATATCTTTCGGTTAAGAGTCGTGGAGGAGAGTGGATATTGCGTATTGAGGATAATGACCCTCAGCGGTCAAAGCGAGAGTATGCCGACCGGATTATGGATGACCTCCATTGGCTCGGTATGGAATGGGATGAAGGCCCGTATTATCAGAGTGAGCGTGACGGTATTTATACCGAATACTTCTCGCGGCTTGAATCCATGAGGATGCTTTATCCCTGTAACTGTACCCGTGCCGAATTGCGAGCGCCTCATGCCTCTGACCTCCATTCTCCTTATAGTGGAAAGTGCCGTCCGGCTTCACTTCTGACGGCTCTTCCGGCTGTTCCGGCGAATATCAGGGTTAGGACCGACTCGGCGTCAGGGGACGATGGTATAATATGTTTTGATGATGAGATTCGCGGTCGACAGAAGATAAATGTGGCGGAGGAATTCGGTGATTTTGTCGTTCGTCGTCGTGACGGTGCGTGGGCATATCAGTTCGCCGTGACCATTGATGACAGCCTGATGAATATTACTGAAGTGGTGAGGGGTGACGATTTGCTGACTTCCACGGCCCCGCAGCTTTATCTTATGCGCATGCTCGGCCTCCGTGCTCCCGACCGATTCATCCATTTGCCGCTCCTGCGCAATGACTCGGGACAGCGCCTTTCAAAACGTGACGGCAGTCTGTCTATGGAGCAGTTACGCCTCCGTCATACTCCTCAGGATGTCATAGCCATGATATGCCGCGGTGCCGGACTTGATACCGAAATCGCGCTGTCATTCCTCTCCATCAAGGCATAGTAGAACAATATACCTAAATGAAAACAGGAGCCGCGTCGTTGATGACGCAGCTCCTGATATTCTAATGGGATTTTTGCCGAGGATTACTTCAGGGCGCAACCCTGACACTTTTCCTGAATCTGGGTGAAGAAGTCGTTACCCTTGTCATCAACGAGGATGAATGCGGGGAAGTTCTCGACTTCGATTTTCCAGATGGCTTCCATGCCGAGTTCGGGATATTCGAGGAGTTCAACCTTCTTGATGCTGTCCTTGGCAAGGATGGCGGCAGGACCGCCGATAGAAC
Source organism: uncultured Bacteroides sp. (assembly GCA_964571125.1). Lineage (GTDB taxonomy): Bacteria > Bacteroidota > Bacteroidia > Bacteroidales > Muribaculaceae > Paramuribaculum. The sequence goes on along the minus strand of CAZNBC010000317.1, from coordinate 100 downwards.
CAAGGTAGAATCCGCCGTGCTTGTGACAAGCGTCGGTCACCTGACGTGAGCGGTTACCCTTGGCAATCATCACCATTGAGCCTCCGGCAGCCTGGAACTG
>CAZNBC010000316.1:0-2133 GCA_964571125.1 uncultured Bacteroides sp. | reverse complement strand
CCCTACCTATAAAAAATACGAGCGCATGTATCGCCGTGTGGTAGAGTTCATGAAAAAGAAGTACAACATTACAGACATACCTCTACGAGAAATCAAACTGTAAACATCCGACAGCTCCAATAACTCCATCAAAGACAAGAGGCTGCATCGCGCGAATTTGCGATGCAGCCTCTCGGGTTAGCTATGGGAAGGTAAACTTTACTTCACGACCTTGCGGGCCTTGTTGCCACGCTGTTCGATATAGACTCCGGGGGCAAGTTTGGTGCCGGTGACATTTACGCCATTGAGATCGAAGTATTCAGCATCAGCCTCATCGGCATTAACTTCTACTCCGTCGATAACAGTCCTATCCTCCTCAAAGGTAGCGGCAACAGTAGTATTGCCTTCTACAGTGAAGGTAGCTCCCTTAAGGGCTACATTGTTGACATTAACCTCTTTCAGGATATAACCCATGTCGGGAGTGGCCTTTACGGTAAGTTCGGTGCCGTTCTTGACCTTGGCGCCTGAGGTGAGCTCAGTGTCACCATCCATCACGCTCAGTGAGCCATGTTCAGGAGCTACGATAGTAACGGTCGAAGTCTCTACGACAGGCTCAAAGTTCGGGTTAATCGAACCGTCGAATACATACAGTGACGAACCGGGAAGAGTAACCGTGATACGGGTATCGGGGTCAAGAGCCACCATAGTATTAAAGCCGGTAAGGTCAGCCTGATTGCTGAAAGACGCTCTGAAGTAAACGGGGGTAGTCTGATAGGCAGGCATGTCAAGGACTTCACGTACTGTGAAGCTGAAGGTAGCCTGTGAGGTCGAGGGGTTACGCAGAGTGAAGGTAGCCTTTGAGCCGTTCCATGAAGCCCAACCGTAGACGTTGGCGCGTGAACCGTCCCAAGGATTGCCACCTACCCAGTGAATGTCGGGAAGCACATCGGCATTGCGTTCCTGCCACTTGATACACTCGGCGATATCGCCCCAGAGAGCACCATTATTGATGGAGTTGAGGAGCTTGGAGTCGCAATAGAGCTCTACCATACCTGAACCGCAAGCGAATCCGCAACGGAGTTCACGCAGGATACCGTCATAGTCCATAGTCTTTGACACATTACCCCTTTCGGTGAGGATTACACCGTGGGTCATCAAAGTGTTGATAGGACAGAGGGGTGAATTCTGTACAAAGTTCTGATATACGAGGCGGTCGCGGTAGGTAATCCAACGCTCACGGTCGTCGCCCTGATTGCCTATTACCTGCCAGTCGGCTTCCTGACGCCATACGGCATCGGTGTAGTGGAACCAGAAGGGTGAAGCCCAGGTACCTACGGTAGTATTGAAGAAGATATCGGGACGAATCTTGCGTACCTGAGCGAGAATATCGATAATACCCTCGGCATTCTCTTCGCCGGTATATCCTTCGACCGGTCCTACAGAGCTGAACTGAGCCGAGATACCGTCAAGCTTGAAGAAGTTGAAGTCATAGTTGTCAACCATGAACTGACAGGCATCAAGGAACACCTTATAATAAGCGGGGTTGCTCAGCTGCATACCGCCCTTGTTGGCCCAATATTGACGACGGAGATCACCGGAGGTACCATATCCGCCCACCGGGCCGAGCCATGTACCGATACCTGTGCCCATTTCCGTGGCAGCAGCATTGACGTCGGTAAATCCATTGGGGAAGTTCTTGTTGAAGGTCCATGTACCGTACTCATCCCAACCGTCATCCCATACGAACGACTTGATGTTGGCGTCATGCTTGTCAAAGAGGTTCTCACGCCACTGCTGCACGACATCAACACACTGCTGAGAGGTCATGTGGCCGGTATAGGTGGGAGAGTCCTTGCGGTCAATGTTGAGTTCATACCATGAGTTGTAGATGGGGTATGCACGCCAGGGCACTGCACGCTCACGCTCGCTGTAGGAGAGTACTGAACGACGGGCCTGTCCGGGAGCGATGAGGCCCACCACTGCACTGATATTCCATGTCTTGCCGGCCTGAAGGGTAGTGTGGCGGCTCCAACGGCCTACGATGTTGCGCAAATCCTTTTCGCTCGGGTCAACAGGAGCGACGGCAGGATTTGTACCGGCAGTTACGGCAGGGCTCCAGGTGATAGTTCCATTAGCGGTAATGGTCTCGGTACC
>CAZNBC010000315.1:0-2135 GCA_964571125.1 uncultured Bacteroides sp. | reverse complement strand
AAGCGAGGGCAACTGCATCTACCTCACCGACGATGAAAAGGTGCTTCGCAAGAAAGTGATGCGCGCCGTCACCGACGAAGGTCCCAAGGAACCGAACCAGCCCGTATCGGAGCCCGTGCAGAACCTCTTCACTCTCATGGAGCTCACCTCAGCCCCCGAAATCGTGCAGCAGTTCCGCGACGCATACGCCGACTGCTCGATCCGCTACGGTGACCTCAAGAAGCAGCTTGCCGATGACATACTCAAAGTGACCCTCCCAATACGCGAGCGTTACAACGAGATAATCAACGACGAGGCATACATAGCCCGCGTACTTCGTCAGGGAGCCGAAAAGGCCCGCGAAAGCGCAGCAAAGACAGTAGCCGAAGCCAAGGAAATCATGGGTATCCGTCGCTTCAAGTAAGCATATCCTCTTCACCATAACCATCCCATCAAAATCACCAATCATTATGGCCAATTTCTCATTATATATCAAAGGAATGGCACGTCGCATGGTGCTCGGCCTCGCCGCGGTCTCGATGGCTGCAGCAGCCCATGCCTACCGCTATGACTACGTCACCGTGCCTGATGACCCCATGAACGTGCTGCAATACACCCTCCCCAACGGGCTGAAGGTGTACATGGCGGTCAACCCCGACAAGCCACGCATACAGACCTACATCACCGTACGCGTCGGCGGAAAGAACGACCCGGCTGAAACCACCGGCCTTGCCCACTACTTCGAGCACCTTATGTTCAAGGGCACGAAGCAGTTCGGCACAAGCAACTACGAGGCCGAGAAACCGCTGCTTGACCAGATAGAACAGCTGTTCGAAACCTACCGTATGACCACCGACAGCGTGGCGCGCGCTGCCATCTACCACGACATCGACTCCATAAGCTACGAGGCGTCGAAGCTCGCCATACCCAACGAGTACGACAAGCTCATGTCGGCCATCGGTTCGAACGGCACCAACGCCTTCACCTCCAACGACCAGACCTCCTACGTTGAAAATATCCCCTCGAATCAGATAGAGAACTGGGCGAAGATACAGGCCGACCGATTCGAGAATCCGATACTTCGCGGATTCCACACCGAGCTGGAGACCATCTATGAGGAGAAGAACATGTCGCTCACCAACGACTATCGGAAGATGTACGAAGCGATGTTCGAGGCCCTCTTCCCCAATCATCCCTATGGTACACAGACCGTGTTAGGCACTCAGGAGCACCTCAAGAATCCCTCCATCACCAACGTGAAGAAATATCACCAGCAGTGGTATGTGCCCAACAACATGGCCATAGCCCTTGCCGGTGACTTCGACCCCGACGAGGCTATCGACATCATCACACGCTACTTCGGCCATCTGCGTCCCAACCCCAATCTGCCCGTGCTGACCTTCAAGGAGGAGGAGCCCATCACCTCGCCCATACGCAAGGATGTGCTCGGACAGGAGAGCGAACTTCTCGCCCTCGCATGGCGCACCCCTGCCGCAGGCACCCGTGAAAGCGAGATTCTCGACATAGTTGACAATATGCTCTGCAATCAGGGCGGCACAGGTCTGCTTGACATCAATATCAATCAGGCTCAGAAGGCACTCGGCGCACAGTCAGGCCTCTATACCCTTACTGACCACGGTCTCGAAATGATTTTCGCCATGCCAAAGGAGGGTCAGACCCTTGACGACGTACGCGAACTTCTGTTGGCCGAAGTGGAGAAACTACGCAACGGAGAGTTTGACGAAGAGATGATCACCTCGGTGGTCAACAACTACCGCTTGCAGCGTCAGCGCCAGCTCGAAAGCAATCAGGCATTGGCTTCGATAATGACCGACGCGTTTGTCAACAATCAGGACTGGGCCGACGTGGCCGGACAGCTTGACCGTCAGGCACACATCACCAAATCCGACGTGGTTGACTTCGCCAAACGTTATCTCGGCCCCGAGAACTATGTGGCCATCTACAAGCTCCAGGGTGAGGACACCACACAGGTCAAGATGCCCAAGCCCACCCTCACCCCCCTGGAGATGAACCGCGACAAGTCAAGCCGATTCCTTGACCAAATAGTCGAGTCACCGGTTGTGCCCATCGAACCGGTATTCGTAGACTACAACAAGGAGCTGACCTTCGACACCACCAACATCCACAAGCTGCCC
>CAZNBC010000314.1:0-2136 GCA_964571125.1 uncultured Bacteroides sp. | reverse complement strand
CTATGGAGGTAAGCTCGCACGCCGCCGACCAGCACCGCATAGCCGGCCTTAAGTTTACCGGAGGCATCTTCTCCAACCTCACACGCGACCATCTTGACTACCACAAGACCGTAGAGGCCTACCTCAAGGCCAAGAAATCGTTCTTCGACGGACTCCCCGCCACGGCGTTCGCCCTCACCAACCTTGACGACAAGTCAGGCGAAGTGATGCTTCAGAACACCCGTGCGAAAAAATACGGCTACTCGCTGCGCACTCAGGCCGACTTCACCGGACGCATCATCGAGAGCCGCATCGACGGTACACTGATGAGCTTCAACGGCCACGAAGTGGAGACCCTCTTCACAGGCCGCTTCAACGCCTACAACCTCACCGCCGTCTACGGCGCCTCCATCCTCCTCGGCTTCGACCCTGAGAAGGTGCTCGTAGCCATGAGCCGCCTCGTGCCTGTGGCCGGCCGCTTCCAGCCCTTCCGTTCAGCTACCGGAGTGACCGCCATAGTCGACTATGCCCACACCCCCGATGCACTGGTCAATGTGCTCACCGCTATCCGCGACATCATCGGCACCTCGGGGCGCATCATAACCGTAGTGGGCGCCGGAGGCAACCGCGATGCAGGCAAGCGACCCATCATGGCCGCCGAGTCGGCACGCCTTAGCGACCGTCTGATACTCACCAGCGACAATCCCCGCTTCGAGGACCCCGCCGAGATATTGCGTCAGATGCAGGAGGGCCTCACCCCCGAGGATATGCGCCGCACCCTCTCCGTTGCCGACCGCCGCGAGGCCATACGTACGGCCGCCGCACTCGCAACCAAGGGCGACGTGATACTCGTGGCCGGTAAGGGTCATGAGCCCTATCAGGAGATTCAGGGCGTGAAACATCACTTTGACGACCGCGAGGTAGTGAAAGAGGTACTTGACTCGCTCCACTGATACGTCACCACGCACTACAACCATCAGACACATTTCCATTTCCACTATTCAGGCATAGATGCTTTACTACCTCTTCAACTATCTCAACAGTCTTGATGTGCCCGGCGCAGGACTGATGAACTACATAACGTTCCGTTCCGGTGCGGCACTGTTGCTGTCGCTGTTCATAGCCCTGGTATTCGGCCGTCGCATAATCGACCGTCTGCAACTCATGCAGGTGGGCGAAATCATCCGCGACCTCGGTCTTGAGGGGCAGATGAAAAAGACCGGCACGCCTACTATGGGCGGCCTTATCATCATACTCTCCATACTTGTGCCCTGTCTGCTCGTAGGTGACCTTTCGAGTGTATATATGCTGCTGATGATTGTGGCCACGTTGTGGCTCGGCACCCTCGGCTTCCTTGACGACTACCTGAAGATGTCGCGCCACAACAAGGACGGCATGAGCGGCAAGTTCAAGATAATCGGTCAGGTAGGTCTCGGTGTCATAGTGGGAGTGACAATGCTGTGCAGCCCCGACATAGTCATCCGCGAGAATCAGGAGATGGAGACCCGTGCCGGCGAGGAGTTGGTAATCACCTACACTCCCGAGGATGTCAAGTCGCCTCAGACAACCATCCCCTTCGTCAAGAACAACAACTTTAACTACGAGTGGCTTACCGAATGGATGGGAGAATACTCCATGGCCGGAGCATGGGTGGTGTTCATCCTCGTGACCATCTTCGTCATCACCGCCACCTCCAACGGTGCCAACCTCACAGACGGTCTTGACGGCCTCTGCACCGGCACCTCGGCCATCATAGGCGTGGCCCTCGCCATCATGGCCTACCTCGGAGGCAATATCATCTACTCCTCCTATCTCAATATCATGTACATTCCCGGCAGTTCCGAGCTGGTGGTGTTCATGGCCGCTTTCGTAGGAGCACTCATCGGCTTCCTCTGGTACAATGCCTACCCCGCACAGGTGTTTATGGGCGATACCGGAAGCCTCACCATAGGCGGTATCATCGCCGTGTTCGCGATACTAATCCACAAGGAGCTGCTCATACCCATACTCTGCGCCATCTTCTTTGTGGAAGACCTCTCGGTGATGATTCAGGTAGCCTACTTCCGCTTCACCAAGAAGAAATATGGCGAGGGACGCCGCATCTTCAAGATGACTCCTCTTCACCATCACTTCCAGAAGCCCGGCGACGGCAGCATT
>CAZNBC010000313.1:0-2148 GCA_964571125.1 uncultured Bacteroides sp. | reverse complement strand
CGTCCGCCAAGCCCCTTTCGGCGGCGAATGTATAGCGTTTGACGGCTTCCTCATTCAGGAGGTTGACCTCCAGCCTACCCTCAATCAAATGGAGACCTACAACGGTCAGAACTACATGACCGCTGTCCTGAAGAAATGTATTATCTTCCCGCAAAAGAGTGGCAAACTGACCATAAATTCCGGCAACTATGACATATCAGTCGTGCAGTACGACAATGTCAACATGGGCATGTTCCAAGTACGTCAGCCTAAGGAAGCAAAAATCAAGGTCAACTCAAACTCTGCTTCAATCGACATCCTGCCCCTGCCCCAACCGCAGCCTGAAGGCTTCACGGGAGCTGTCGGCACGTTCACTGTCGATAGTCGTCTCGTAGGCAATTCATTCCGCACCAACGATCCTGCTACGCTCATCTATACCATTCGTGGTACCGGCAACATCAAGTATGTCAAAGAACCGGTCATAGATTTCCCGACCGAGTTTGAGCAATATACCCCGAAAAGTGACATCGAGGCTTCAGTTCACGGCAACGAGGTCAGCGGCAGCATGACCGTGGAATATACATTCGTTCCGCAGAGTGTCGGTTATTTCACCATCGGAAGTGACAAGTTTGTCTATTTCTATCCTCAGACCAAAAACTATGTTACTCTCAACACCCCGACTTACCCCATAAAGGTTGCCAAAGGCATTTCCGCCCCCGTGACCACGGATCAGAAGGATGTCGAGAACAAGAATTCTGACATACGTCACATCTATCTCGGAGACAAGAATCCTTCCATGACCCATTCCATTGTAGTACTTCAGTCATGGTACTGGTTCCTCTATCTCGGTCTCCTTGTCATCGCCATTGCCCTAATCATCGCCAATCGCCGCAAGGCCCGTATGAATGCCGACGTTATCGGTCGTCGTACCGCCAAGGCAAGCAAGGTAGCCCGCCGCCGTCTTAAAGCGGCCGAAGGCTTCATGAAGTCAGGTGACAGTGACCGTTTCTACGAAGAAATGCTCAAGGCTCTCTGGGGCTACCTCTCCGATAAGCTCTCGATGCCAGTTTCCCAGCTGTCTCGCGAGAACATTTCCGCAACCCTTGCCTCCAAAGGTTATTCCGAAGCGAGTGCTGAAGCCATAGTCTCCGTCCTTGACGACTGCGAAATGGCCCGCTATACCCCTGATAGCTTAAGCCGTATGGACAGTGTCTATGACCGTGGTGTCAATGCCATTAATCAACTTGAAAGCAACCGAAAATGAAATACATCTTCACCCTCATACTCGTAGCCGCTTGCTCTTTTTACGCAAAATCGGAATCTTCTCTGATCCAACAGGCTGATTCAGCCTACACGGCTGATAATTTCAAGGAGGCAGCCGACACCTATCTCCATGTCATGGCCACAGAGGGTACGTCGGCCACTCTCCAGTATAATCTCGGTAATTGTTACTATCGTCTTGGCGAAATGGGCAAAGCTATCCTTGCCTACGAGCGCGCCCTGCGTCTTGACCCTACTTTTACTGATGCACGTACCAACCTTGAATTTGTCAATGCCCGCATAGCTGACCGTCCCGGCGAACGCGGGACATTTCTCGGCAACGCTCTTGATGCTACCGCCAACTCTGCCCGTTCCAATGTCTGGTCATGGCTTGCTTTCGGCTGTTTTGTCCTTACAATCGTCGGAGCACTCGCCTATATGTTCTCAGGTGCGGTTGCCGTGCGCAAAGTCGGTTTCTTCGGAGGCTTCCTGACGCTCATCGGTTGCCTCTGCTTCGTCTATCTCGCGTTCCGTTCGGCTGCCATAGCTACCGCGGATAATGTTGCGATCATCACTTCCCCCTCCACAATCCTCTCCACAAGCCCCCGTGTCCCTAAGGACCGTTCTCAGGAAGCCATGCTCCTGCATGAGGGTACGCGTGTAGAGATTCTCGATTCCGTTCGTTCAACGACGGATTCCATCAACTCCTTGTGGTACGATGTGCAGGTTGACAATGCTCACCGCGCATGGATCAATGCTGCTGCTGTGGAAAAGATATGAATGGGTGCTTATTAACACTTGCAAGTCAAACTGTTATTATCTCTGCAAACGAAGACAAATAGAAAAGATGTTTTATAACATAGAATTTTTTTCTTCTTTTATTTGCCTGAATAGAAATTAAACCCTAAT
>CAZNBC010000312.1:0-2171 GCA_964571125.1 uncultured Bacteroides sp. | reverse complement strand
GTATGCCGCAGACTTGATGCCGACCGCGTGGTAAAGGAAGTCAAACTGGTTGAGATACATCTTGATTATCTCATCCTTTGAGTAGAATCTCTCGAGCTTCACAGCTATCATCCACTCGATTGGCTTCTGAACGGCACGCGAAAGGAAGTTGCTTGACTCGGGCGAATACAGCTGCTTGGCCAACTGCTGCGTAATGGTCGAACCGCCACCGGCGTTCTTCTGACCCATAAACAGGGTCTTCACCAGCACACGGGCCATGGCGCGCCCATCTATGCCCGAATGTTCCTCGAAACGTACATCCTCGGTAGCGATAAGGGCATTGACCACATGCTCGGAGATTTCGTCAAAGTCCGCATACACACGGTTGCCGGTATTGCGGAAGTATCTGCCGAGTTCAACACCGTCCTCGGAGTAGATTACGGAGGCAAAACGGTCGTGCGGGTTCTTCAGCTCCTCAATAGGAGGCATATACCCGATCACGCCATTGTAGACGAGGAAGAGGAAGAAGAATACAGCACACACAACAACCGTGAAGCATAACCATAGGGTGGCGATGATGCCTCTCTTGAAGAAACGCTTCCCGGATTTGCCGGCAACATCCGCAGGGTGCTGATTTATGTCGTTATTGTCAATAGTACTCATCTTAGGTCATGACGCTTTATCTTGCAAAGATAGCCATTTTCCTTCGTTCTCCCAAACACAGGATTCCCGCTCGTTACCTGAAGATGCGTTGCATGATGTAAGCGTCGGAATATGAGCGGTTATGGCATAGCCACGACTCAAGTCGTCCTGACATTTTATATCCTGCGGCGGAGAAAAGGTTCCTGCTCGGTAGATTGTCAGCAGCCACGATACACCACAGCTGATGTATGCCGAGACACTCGGGCGCATAGCTATCCATTAGCCCTAAGGCCTCGGTGGCATACCCTTTGCGCGTGTGTTCGTGACTTATCAGTATGCCTATCTCGGCTCGGTGGTTGTAGGGGTCAAAGTCGGTGAGGTCAAGAGTCCCTATGGGTTGATTGTCCTCTTTCAGCACTATCACGAACCGTAGTTGCCCTGCGCGGTAAATGTCTCCGTCATAATTTGTTATATAATCGTAAAGCAACTGGCGTGAGAGCGGCGTATGAGTGCGCCCATATACCCAGAGATTTGTGTCGTTTTCCCAACGATACATGCAGTCGAGGTCGCTCGGCTCGGGTGCGCGCAGATATATTCTTGGTCCGGAAAGGAAAGCTGCCATATAGGGTAAATCAGGTGAATGATTCAGAGAAAAGTGTGCGTTGAAGCAGCGACCGTCCGAGTGTTATCTCGTCGGTATATTCGATATCGTTGCCGACGGCTACCCCACGTGCAAGCTGTGTGATGGTCAGGTCCGTAAACTTTGACAGCCTACGATATAGATAGAAATTCGTCGTGTCGCCTTCGGGAGTGGCCCCCAAGGCGAGTATGACTTCCGCGATACCTCCCTCTTCCACACGTTTTACAAGCGAGTCAATCTCCAGTGAGTCAGGACCTATGCCATCCATCGGTGAGATTACACCGCCGAGTACGTGATACAGGCCTGTGAACTGCCCCGTGGCTTCGATTGACATTACGTCGCGCACATTCTCGACTACGCATACAATCGACCCATCGCGTCGCGGTGAGGAGCATATCGGGCAAAGGGGTGTATCAGAGATATTATGGCATGTGGCGCAATAGGTGATGCCTTTACGCAAATTTATGATTGATTCACCAAGATTAACTGATTCGGCCTCTTCACGGCGAAGGATATGGAGCGCCAGACGCAGGGCCGTCTTCCTTCCTATGCCGGGTAGACGCGATAGTTCGGTCACTGCCTTCTCAAGCAGTACTGAGGGTAAGGGTTCGTGCATTTTTATTCTGATCGTGAGGATGTGAGAGAGAATGAGAGGGTGTGTCAGAACGTAATTTTGACACACCCTCATTGGGTTTCTTTCGGAGCTGAAAGTGATTACATGTTCATGCCGCCGTCAACCTGTATTACCTGACCGGTAACGTACGATGACATGTCTGAGGCGAGGAATGTAGCTACGTTGGCGATGTCGTCTACCTTACCGCCGCGACGCAGGGGTATCTTGTTGCACCATTCCTTGCGTACTGCATCGGGAAGAGCTGCGGTCATGGCGGTTTCGATGAATCCGGGAGCG
>CAZNBC010000311.1:0-2181 GCA_964571125.1 uncultured Bacteroides sp. | reverse complement strand
GAGGAGGGCAAGTTCCCCCCTATCATCAAGGTCATAGGCGTGGGTGGCGGCGGATGCAATGCCGCCAACTACCTCTACAAGCAGGGAATTGAAAATGTCACTTTCCTCGTCTGCAACACCGACATGCACTCCCTGCGCAAACTCAATATCCCCAACCGCATTATTCTGGGCTACGACATAACTCATGGTCTGGGCGCGGGAGATAATCCCGACCTCGGACGCGAAGCTGCCGAGGCATCGCGCGAGGAGATTATCCGCGAGCTTGGCGATGACACCCGCATGGTGTTCATCACCGCCGGCATGGGCGGTGGCACCGGCACCGGCGCGGCCCCCATCGTGGCCCAGGTGGCCCAGGAGCTGGGTATCCTGACGGTCGGCATCGTCACCATCCCCTTCTTCTTCGAGGGCAACCGCAAGATTATCAAGGCCCTGAAGGGTGCCGAGGAGATGCGCAAGCATGTCGACACGCTGCTGATAGTGGTCAACGAGCGACTGACCGAAATCTACCCCGACCTCAATCTGCTCAACGCATTTGAGAAGGCTGACGACACTCTGGCCAATGCCACACGCTCCATAGCCGAAATCATCAATACCGACGGCTACATCAACGCCGACTTCAACGACGTGAAGACCACCCTGAAGCAGAGCTCCACCGCCATCATCTCCACCGGCTTCGGCGAGGGTGAGCATCGTGTGACCAACGCCATTCAGGATGCCCTCCACTCCCCACTGCTGCGCAACGCCGACATAAAGAGCTCCAAGCGTCTGCTCTTCTACCTCTACTTCAACCCGAAGGCAAAGAACGTGGTGAGCATGGCCGAAATGAACGAAATCACTGAGTTCTCGGCCAATCTAAACCCCAAAATCGACGTAAAATGGGGTAGCTGCTTCGACGAATCGCTCGGCGAGGGGGTGAAGATGACCATCCTCGCCTCCGGTTTCGACATCACGGTTGTGGAGGAGAACAACGACAACGTCGGTGGCCCCGGCCCCATCAAGTTTCCCGGCGCCGATGCCGGAAAGGCTCCTGCACCGCAGGGAGAGGACACACAACAGGATGGTAACATCGATAGAGTGTATGGTCCCCGCAAGCTCGCCGAGCATGACCAGGCTATGGCGCGCGCCAAATACATCGTGCTGAAGCCCTCGCAGTTCGACAACGACGAGTTCATCTACCACTTCGGCAAAACGCCCGCCTATGGCCGCGACATGCGCCTCAAGGAGCAGATACGCTCAATCGGCCAGGGTGTGCGCCCCGACTCCCCTGCCCCAGCCGACAAACCCGCCGACCACCCTGCCGACTCGGGAAATACTATTAGGTTTTAGGTATTAGGCTTTAGATTTTAGACTTTAGGTTTTAGAAGGTCGGAGAACTCCGAGTTCTCCGAGTACTCCGAGAACTCCGATTCCCTCAGACAACCCAGATTCCTCTGATAACAAGATAAAGAATGGAAAAATTTGAAATGGTTGCCAAGACCTTCCAGGGTCTTGAAGATGTACTTCGCGACGAGCTGCTTGAGCTCGGTGCGGAAGATGTGCAGGTAGGACGCCGAATGGTCTCCTTCAAGGGTGACAAGCGCCTGATGTACCGCGCCAATCTCTGCCTGCGCACTGCCCTGCGAATCCTCAAACCGATAGCCAAGTTCACAGCCTCGGACCCCGACGAGCTCTACGACTTCGTCCGCGACTTCGACTGGAACGCTATCCTTTCGCCCGAGAAGACTTTCGCCATTGATTCTACGGTTAATTCCATTGAATTCACCCACTCCAAGTTCGTGACTTACAGGGTGAAGGACGGTATTGCCGACTACTTCAACGATAAATATGGCCGCCGCCCCTCCATACGCCTCAACGGCGCCGACGTGCAGCTCAACGTCCATATCCTCGGCGACCGCGTCACCATCTCGCTCGACTCCAGCGGTGAACCACTCTCCAAGCGCGGCTACCGCACTGTGCAGACCGAGGCGCCGCTGAACGAAGCCCTGGCCGCCGGCATCATCCTCAAGACCGGATGGCGCGGCGACTGCGACCTGGTGGACCCCATGTGTGGCTCCGGCACCTTCCTGATTGAAGCCGCCCTGATTGCGGCCAACATCAACCCCGGCATCTTCCGCTCCAACTTCGCCTTCGAGGCGTGGCCCGACTTCGACAAGGAACTCTTCGAAGAGCTATACAACGACG
>CAZNBC010000310.1:0-2185 GCA_964571125.1 uncultured Bacteroides sp. | reverse complement strand
ATGAGTTGGGACCTATGAAGATATCCATAGACACCGGATTGGCCAAAGTAGAGCCATACTCCATCGTGGCGTCAAGAGTGCAGTTCTTAAGGGCGTCAGGACTATTCTTCAGCACCTCGGAGTCAACCGTTGCGGTCAGGAAGTTGGTGCGAGGGATGAGCACGGTTGAGAAGAACTGATTCTTGAATCCTATCCACTTGACGCGCTCGGTAAGCTCCTTACGGTCATCGGAAGTTTCGCTCAGGTTCTTCACCTCGCCATCCATAAACATATAATAGATGGCTGAATTACGTTCCTCGAACATACGTCCGGCCTCGTTACGCTCCAGACGCTCGTGCCATACGAAATCAAGCGAAGCTACATTGGTAGGAACTACCACCTGCATACCATCCTGCACGATATCAAGTCCCACGAGGTAGCTGTCGGGGCGCAGGGTATAGCGGATGGCAAAGCGTGCGCCGTCACCAAGATCAAGCGCCATAGTCACCACCGAGTCACTTTCTACCACAGGAGTGAAGTAGAGCTCACGGGTATCGATACGCTGTGAGGCAGTAGTGAGAATGAAACTGTAGGCATCGCCATCTGGAGTTATGGGAGTGACGGCGGTGGAGTCGTAGGTCTGATAATTCTTAAGCGACGCCTTGACTATAGCGCCGCCGCGAGTAGAGAAGTCTACGCTCAGGCGATCGTTTTCGAGGGTGACAACCTCCTCGGTACCGGTAAGATGGCGGGCAAAACCCTTATAACGGGCCACGTTGGCAAGCGTCTGGCGCAACTCGGCCACGGCTGCTGAGGCGGTAGCGGGCTTATAGTCCTGAAGGTGTGCTGCCACGATATCAGCTACATCGACAGTGCCTGTGGGGGTGGTAACAGCACCACCTATGGCTCCATCAGGGGCGACGGTGAGCACTGTGGTACCCATGGCGAGGGTCACGCTGCCCGTGACTGTGTCGGTAGTACCGAACTGTCGCACGGTAGAGCTGATGGCAGCTATCTCGGCGGGACTTACGGAGTCAACGGTAAGCACGTCGTGGTTCTTGGCTTGTTCGTCAGCCTGTCGGGCAAGTTGTTCGGCCTGCTCACGCTGGCGCGCGAGTTCCTCCCCGGAGGGCTGGTTGAGCCACATGAATCCGAGGATGATAGCGCCCATCATCAGAAAGCCTACAAGGGTGTTTTTATCCATTATGTTGCTTTTAAATAATATCGCTTGAAAGTATTCTTGAAAGTATTATGGAGTATTCCTTTGGAGTCTTACGCTTCTTTCTCCGGATGCTTGCCACGCTCCTCACTGTAGGCCACGGCGCTACGCATGAAGTCCATGAACAGAGGATGGGGGTTAAGCACGGTAGATGAGTATTCGGGATGATACTGTGTACCTACAAACCAGCGTTTGCCGGGTATCTCCACTACCTCCACAAGTCCCGTGACGGGATTCTCGCCCACGGCCTTCATACCGGCATCCTCGAAGCGCTGACGGTAGTCGTTGTTGAACTCGAAGCGGTGACGATGGCGCTCCTTCACCTCGGTGGTGCCGTAGGCCTCGGCTACTTTCGAGCCGGGCACGAGACGGCAGTCGTAGGCTCCGAGACGCATGGTACCGCCCATGTTTGACACGCTCTTCTGCTCCTCCATGAGGTCAATGACATTGTCGGGTGTGAGGTGGTTCATCTCGGTACTGTTGGCCTCGTGGAGACCCAGTACATTGCGGGCGAACTCTATGACCATGCACTGCATACCCAGACAGATGCCGAATGTGGGCACATCATGCTCGCGGCACCACTTCAGGGCCACGAACTTACCTTCAATACCTCTCTGACCGAATCCGGGAGCGATAACAACGCCGTCAAGCGGCGAGAGCAGGTCATCGACATTCTGTTCGGTCAGCTTCTCGCTGTGGATATATTTGAGGTTAAGCTTGCAATCGTTGTAGGTAGCCGACTGGAAGAGCGCCTCATTGATAGATTTATAGGCGTCCTGAAGCTCCACATATTTTCCAACAAGTCCTATTGTCACTTCGCGTTCGGCATGCTTCATCTTGTCAAGGAAGTGCATCCAGGGGGCCATGTGAGGCTCGGGGGCCTGTACACCGGTCTTGCGAAGCACTATATCGTCAAGATGCTCGCTGTGCATCATTAGGGGCACTTCGTAGATACTCGGCAGGTCTATTGACTGTATGACAGCATCG
>CAZNBC010000309.1:0-2220 GCA_964571125.1 uncultured Bacteroides sp. | reverse complement strand
CATGAATCGGGGAAGTCCGGCTCCTGAACCAACGAAGACAGCATCGAAGCCTTCACGGTCAAGGAGATCATCAATAGTCATAGTGCGACCTACAACTACGTCGGTCTCAATCTCCACACCGAGGCGCTTGACAGCCTCTACCTCTTTGGCTACGATAGCATCTTTGGGGAGACGGAACTCCGGAATACCATAAACGAGCACACCTCCGACCTTATGGAGAGCTTCAAATATCTTGACCTGATATCCCCAGCGAGCGAGGTCGGAAGCACATGCAAGACCCGACGGCCCGGATCCTATGATTGCCACGCGCTTGCCGTTAGGGATAATTTCGGGCTTCGGGAGCTCATCAGCATGGGATATGGCCCAGTCACCGACGTGACGTTCGAGCTTGCCGATTGCCACCGGCTCGCCCTTTATGCCGAGCACACAGCTACCCTCGCACTGGCTTTCCTGCGGACATACACGACCGCATACTGAGGGTAACGAGGAATCATTATGGATAGTATTGGCGGCCTTCACATAGTCACCCTCATGAAGGGCATGAATGAAAGCAGGAATATCAATTCTTACGGGGCAAGCCTCTACGCAGCGAGGTTTTGGGCAATTCAGGCAGCGTGAAGCCTCCATCAGTGCTTCTTCCTGATTATATCCGTAGCATACTTCTTCAAAGTTAGTGGCGCGCACCTTGGGGTCTTGTTCGCGCACGGGTACACGTGGAATCCTATTAGCCATGGCAGGAGCATTTATGAGTTTCGGGATTAGTCTTTTTGTGGCCGCGATACATATTCTGGCGGCGCATAGCCTCGTCGAAGTCTACTTTATGACCATCGAATTCCGGGCCTTCCACACAGGTGAATTTTGTCTCACCATCTACGCTTACGCGACAGGCTCCGCACATACCGGTGCCGTCGACCATAAGGGCGTTGAGCGATACCATTGTGGGAATTCCGTATTCCTTAGTGGCAAGAGCGGCAAACTTCATCATTATCATCGGTCCGATTATTACGCAATGATCATATTTCTTACCCTGATTCTCCACCAGATCTTTAAGCAGGCCGGTTACCATGCCGTGGAATCCTTCAGAACCATCGTCGGTGCATAGATATACATTGCCCACCTCCTTCATCTCGTCGACATAGGTGAAGAGGTCTTTAGTCTTGGCACCGATTATTACGTCGGCTTCCACACCATGCTCTTTGAGCCATTTTACCTGAGGATAAACGGGTGCTGTGCCTACGCCTCCGGCCACGAAGAGAATCTTTTTACTCTTGAGTACATCTTCGGGAAGATCAAGAAGATCAGAGGGGCGACCGAGGGGGCCGGCGAAGTCGGCAAATTTATCACCCTCTTCCATAGAGTTGATTTTTGCAGAGGAGAAGCCAACGGCCTGAGTTACTATAGTGATAGTGCCATTATCGCGGTCGTAGTCGCAAATGGTGAGAGGAATACGCTCCCCCTGCTCGTCAGTGCGGACAATAACAAACTGTCCGGGCTGAGCAGAAGCGGCCACGCGTGGAGCGTTTACCTTCATCTCCGTGATGTTGGGAGAAAGGAGACGCTTGCTTACGATTTCAAACATATATGAAAAAACTGGAATGTTAGGAAAAATCTTGTTGAACACAGCCCTCTACCCCGTAGTCACGGAGCAGAGGGCGCAATGATTATGTGTCAGCGACAGCTTGGATCCACCTTAGTATAATATACGCTGATGAACCACGGTCGCGGGATTTCGAAGTTCAGAGAGCTCACTTCTTGAGGAGTTCGCGACCTTTCTCAATAGCCTTCTCGTTGAGAGGGATGAGCTTGTGGTGACGCTCGGGAAGAGACTTCTTGAGCCCTTTGATCACATTCTCCATCGGGAGCTTGTAAGGCATGGCCTCAAGGAGGGCACCCATCACAACCATGTTGTAAGCCTTGGAGTTACCGATTTCCAGAGTTGCGTCCATTGCGTTGATGGGATAAATCTCAATATCGCTACGGTCAGTAGCATGATTGATACCGTTGGTATCATAGATAAGAATACCGCCGGGCTTCACCTTGGGAGCGAATTTATCAAGACTCTGCTGATTGAGAGCAATAACGATGTCGTATTTGTCAAGTACGGGAGAAGATATCTTCTCATCAGAGAGGATAACAGTGACGTTGGCTGTACCTCCGCGCTGTTCGGGGCCGTAAGACGGCATCCAGGTCACCTCTTTATCGTCCATAAGACCGGAATAA
>CAZNBC010000308.1:0-2226 GCA_964571125.1 uncultured Bacteroides sp. | reverse complement strand
ACGTGGGGCGGTATGTAATGTTTCTTCCACAGTCGTGCGCGCTGTGCCACGCCGAAGCGGTGTTGCGCGTCAATGACGACAAATCCGAGGTTGCGGAAGGTGACTCTGTCTTCTATGACCGCGTGGGTGCCCACGAGGATATGTAGGGAGCCGTCGCGCAGCTGGCTGTCAATGATGTCGCGCTCTTTCTTGCGTGTCGAGCCCGTGAGAAGCTTGATGTTGACGCCTATGGGAGCGGCCATTTTCGAGAGCGTCTCGAAGTGCTGTGTGGCCAGTATCTCCGTGGGTGCCATGATGCATGCCTGAGTGCCGTTATCAAGGGCTATGAGCATGCACATGAGGGCCACGAGGGTCTTTCCGCTGCCTACGTCGCCCTGAAGCAGGCGGTTCATCTGGCGACCGGTAGCCATGTCGGCGCGTATCTCCTTGATGACACGCTTCTGTGCGCCCGTAAGCGGGAAAGGCAGGCACTGGGAGTAGAAGTCGTTGAAGAACTTGCCTATGCACGGGAATCGGAATCCCGCTATTGAGGCGGTGCGTTTGCGCGAGTAGGCGAGGATGTTGAGCTGAATGTAAAGCAGCTCCTCGAATTTCAGGCGGAATCGTGCACACTGCAGTTCGTCGTTGTTGCGGGGAGTGTGGATGGCGCGCAGGGCCTCACGCAGGGGCATGAGGTTGAAGCGGGCGATGAGTTCCGGGGGGAGAGGGTCGGTTACTGATGCGAGGACCTGTGTGGAGAGGAGGGTGGTGGCGAGGTCATGGAAAGTGCGTGACGAAAATCCGCGGTTGCGCAGGGTTTCGGTCAGGGGGTAGACGCCTCGAAGGCCTTGAGGTGGCGCGTCGGCATTGAAGGTGTCTACTTCGGGGTGCACCATGCTCCAGGTGGAGTTGAATAGTGACGGTTTGCCGAAGAGGATGTATTCCACGCCGGTGTGGTAGGCCTCGCGTATCCATTTTATGCGGTTGAACCACACGACTTCCATGAGCGAGCGCCCATCGGAGAAGAGGGCCGTGAGGCGCGTCTTGGCGCCTTCGCCTACGACATTGAATGACACGAAGCGCCCGCGGACCTGCACCATAGGCATGTCGCCCGAAAATTCGCTGATAGCATACGTGCGTGACCGGTCGATGTAATGGCTCGGGAAATGGTACAGCAGATCGTAGAACGTGCGTATGCCGAGCTGTTTGCCTAAAAGCTCGGCCTTTGATGGGCCTACGCCTTTGAGAAACTTTATGTCGGAGTTACGCAGCCGCTGCATGGGTATGTGTCAGGGTATGTGTCGGGGAGTCAGGCATTGAGGAGGCGTTCGGCCTGAGGGAGGTCCTGGGGGTGGGTTATCTTGATGTTAGAGGGATGGCCCGGGGTGAGTGAAAGGCGAATATCGGGGTAGGCGGCCTCCATCACCGAGGCGTCATCGGTAAACGTGGCGCGGTAGGGGAGGTCGTAGGCCTGTCGCAGCATGTCGGCGCGGAATGCCTGCGGGGTCTGCACCGCACGGTAGCGGCTGCGGTCTACGGCGTGGCTTGCGCCATCATCGGTAATCATGCGCAGCGAGTCGGTGACCTCTATGGCGGGAAGTGCTCCCGGGGCTCCCTGGATTACGGCGTCAAGCACACCCCCGATGACTTTGGGGGTGACTATGGGACGCGCACCGTCATGTACGGTGATGATGTCTAAGGGGATGGTAAGGTGATCGATGGCGTTCTTCACCGACTCCCAGCGCGAGGTGCCACCGGCTACGATGTCGGGCGAGGTGAAGGAGTGTGCCGCACACATTTCGCGCCACGGATCTATCCAGTCGCTATGGAGCACGAGCAGGATGTGGCCCCCGCGGCCATAGGCGCGCATACGGTCAATGGTGGTCATCAGCACGGGGCGTCCGGCGAGCGTGGCGAATTGCTTGGGTATGTCAGCGCCGAAGCGGCTGCCGCTGCCCGCGGCCACTATGATATGACATATAGCAGGGTCGGTCATCTGTGTGTACACCTTATTATATAAAAGAGCGTGGGGTGGCCCGGATTACTCGGAGTACCACTTGGAGTACATGAGGTAGTTGTGGGCTATCTTCTGATTGATCTCGCGGCCCTGTTCGGGGTCTACCTTCTTGATAAATTTGGCCGGAGCACCGCCCCAAAGTTCGTTGGGGCCTATCTTGGTGCGCGACAGCACTACGGAGCCGGCAGCCACTATGGCGCCTTCGCCCACTTCGGCATCGTCCATCACCA
>CAZNBC010000307.1:0-2227 GCA_964571125.1 uncultured Bacteroides sp. | reverse complement strand
AGCTGCTGCGACCTGATTCATGGTCTCAGTATCATGGATGGCCATGAGGTCGAATCTGAAGCCGTCGATATGATACTCCTTAGCCCAGTACTTCACGGAATTGATGATAAACTCACGCATCTGTGCATGGTCGGAAGCTGTCTCATTGCCGCAACCCGAGGCGTCACTGTAAGTGCCGTCCTGTCGGTAGCGGTAGTAATATCCCGGAGCGGTGAGCGAGAAGTTGGAATCATCGTTAAGGGCCGTATGATTATAGACCACGTCCATCACCACACCGATACCGGCATCGTGCAGGGCCTTAACCATCTGCTTCATCTCGCGCACACGTGTGACGGGATCAGAAGGATTGGTTGAATACGAACCTTCGGGCACATTATAGTTCTGCGGGTCGTAACCCCAGTTGTATGTATTGGCCTGAAGATTGGCCTCGTCCACACTGTTAAAGTCGTAGGAGGGCAGTATATGCACATGGGTCACCCCAAGTTCCTTGAGATGGTCTATGCCGGTCTTGTCACCCAAGGGCGTCACGGTACCGTCCTCAAGCATGGCGACGAATTTGCCTTTATTGGCTATCCCGGAGCTGGGATGAATCGAGAAGTCACGATGGTGCATCTCGTAGATTACCGCATCGGTAATATTGGAAAGCTCTGGGCCCTTATCCTCATTCCAGCCCTGAGGATTGGTCGTGGCGAAGTCAATGATGGCGGCACGCTCACCGTTGACACCCACCGCTTTGGCCCACACACCGGGAGTGGGCTTCAGCCACTTGCCATCCATCTTAATCTGAAAAGCATAATAGCTGCCGTAGAGCTGCGAGGGAACGGAGGCTGTCCATGTGCCACGCTCGGATTTTACCATCTCAAGCACTTCAGTGGGCTCTGAATTGCGTGCCAAGGGATAAATCATCACCCTCACCTCCTCGGCCTGAGGTGACCAAAGGCGGAAGTGAGTGCCCGAAGCATCCACCTTCAACTCAAGGTCATCACCCGAGTATGATGGCAGCTGCGACATAATATATTCATGCGAAAGAGGTGCGTTAGGAATCTGAGCATAAGAGGAATTGACATAACAAAGTGCCCCGGAAGCACATATGCACATGCTCATAAAAGATAATTTCATTAATTGTAAGGATACTTGTGTTAAATACTTGAATATGAATCACGCAATTCCGGACAATCCGGATAAAAACCCTCAGATACGTTTCCGACAAGAAACTGCATGAGAGAGAAATCGTAAGTATGAATGTAGGTAATAGATAAAGGCCGTAGACGCCCTGTCCTGATTATACTTGAATTATGGAGTGTACGAAGTAAGGCCGCAAGAATTTATCTCACAACCACTTTCTTAGACCACTGAGCACATTTTACGATATAGCATCCGTTAGGAAGGTCTATCACCCTATGCTCTCCGGCAGAAATCTCAACAGACTTAATCATCTGACCGGTTATAGAAAATATATAAAATCGCTGGGTTTGCTCGGTAGAAATGGTCATTTCGCCTACGCCGGCCGATACTGTGGCTACGCTTTCGGCCACAAGCTCAACACCTGCACCACCCTGAGGTGCAGCTCCTGAAGCGACAACACCCGTAGAGCCGAGCGCCACCAAGATAAGTATGTATGCCAAAAATCGTTTCATAGGTCCATGAAGTTTTTCACTTGTTATGCAAAGGTAATAAATACCCCTGATATGGCCAAGATATTTTATTGTGCAAAACGCGAAGTTTAACACCATTTAACAAGTCATGCCACAAACAGGAATACAGTGCATTTACAATGTTGTTACAAATATTTTACAAACTCATTGAACAATTCTGCAACCTCAAGCATTATAGAGTTATCCAACCAATAACAACCCTCTAACACATACCCACCTATGAGATCCCTCATCAACATCGTCACTATCGCCCTTCTGACAATCTGCTCAGTATCTTTCACATGTTCAGCCACCGAACACGTCAAAAGAATTTCGAGAACCGAGTCACTTGACCCCTTCAACAAGATATCCGTAGGTCAGGGTATAATCGTGAACTATACCCCCTTTGGAGTTGACAGCTACGCCACCGTAAGCGCTCCCGACGGAGTATTGGACCATATCGTACTGACCGTTGACGGCGACCGCCTCAAGGTGGACTACTCCAATGACTATGCCGAAGTAAGACACTACGGCGAGGCTATCGTTAATGTCACCTGTCCCGGTATCGTCACCGACTACGAAGCTCACTCGGC
>CAZNBC010000306.1:0-2255 GCA_964571125.1 uncultured Bacteroides sp. | reverse complement strand
TTTTTGGCACGGCCCGCTGCGTTTTCATTCACGCCGGCATTACGCCGACAGCATGTCCTCAATCAGGGCGATGTCGCTCTTGACCTCACCTTGCAGGAGGTAATCATCCTTCACGGCATTGAAGCGCTCATAGATGGCACGAGCTTTGGCCTCATCCTTGTCAAGATAAAGCGCGATGGCTACAAGCAAACGCTCCTTCGACGACATCATCCTGCGATAGGTGTCTATATATTTCCGAAGGTCGGCATCAAGAATTCTCTCCGCCTCCCCTATTCTCCCGGTCCGCAGATAAAGAAACGCGAGCTCGCAGGCTATCTCCTTAACATACAGCGGCATTATCTCGTCCTTATGTGAATAGAGAGCTTCCAACTCCTTCAAGGCCTCCTCATATTCCATACGGTCTATGAGACGTGAAGTGTACATCAGCGGTATTGACACCTCGAGTGCATTCCTATAGTCAATATCGTGAGTATTTGAGAAAAGATGGTCAGGCATATCCTTCGGGCGTACACCGTTTTGTATCAGGGCATTTCCACGGAGCTGATTGACGATACCCCGCTTACTTACAAGGTTACTACTGAGCAGCCTTATATTATTGCCGTCATTTCCCACACCTCCGGCTTGCATGGGGATACCGTTGAGCAAAATGATAGCTGCGTCCGTGAGAACAAATATTCCCAAACCCTCAGCTACGAACGGATTGAGTGCCAACAGGAAGAATGGCAGCGCTATCACGAGTATAATTATATTGGCCAATATTCCTCCAAAATTATACCATCCCGTCGGAATCTCTTCCAAAGGAAGGTCGGGAGGAGTCAGCAGACATTGGCCACCGGTACCGGCTACGGCAAACTTCTTGATACGGAATCGCCCGTCGGTTTTCAGCAACGTATAATTGAAGATACGGTAGCTCACGAACTTATATCCGGTGAGAAGTCCGCATACGAGATGCCCGAGCTCATGAATCGGTATCAGGACAGCAAGCGATAGCACAAAGGATAGTATCGCTACGAGAACGACACACATTCCCTCGGAGAGATTGAGTGAAAAATACTTGTGAACATACTCGGTGAAGGTAGTGTCGGTAAACAGCACTACAATCAGCCCACCTATTAACAGCCCGATGAGACCGCCAACAAGCAGTCCGCCAATCAGTTTTAAAACCGTCTTCATAGACACCTATAGTTAGCCTTCTTTCTTGGGGTAGATAAAGCGCGCAAGGCCGAACAGATAGCGGCGGAAGCCGGGACGATAGTCCAACAGACTGTCAAACCATCCAAGATGAGGGGTGATGAGCTTAACGACATATCCCACATAGAACATTGCGAAGAGAGTACCCGGACCAACTACAGTCCATGGCCACGCCCCGAAGAAGCAGAAGCCTGAAATCACGGCCAGGACAACCAGCGTAGTGTCAACAATAATCTTGACAACCGGAAACGGCTTGCCGGTGACACGCGCTATGGCCACCTGAATACCCTCGCCCGGCATAGTCACAGAACCGCAACGTATCTCCGCAGCTACTGCAACTCCGAGTATGGTAGCTCCCGCCAACTGCGCGATAATCTGACTGTATAAGGCCTCGTAGGAAGAGAAGAAAGAGGTTATCCACATATTAATGTCAAGGAAAGCGCCGAACACGCATCCCACCACGAGTTGGAATAGCTGAATCGGCTCAAAACGCTTCCTGAGCACCAAAATCTGCGCAAATACCAAAATAAAATTCATCACATTGGTATACCCTCCGATTGTCCAGCCGGGAGCGAGTCCGGCCTCGCCGGCTATGGTAAAGGACATGGGGATAGCCGATATAACTCCGCTGCCGAGGTTGGAGCGCACGCACAGCGCGACTCCAAAGGTCATGAAAAACATTGACAGAAGCAGCAGTATATGCTGCCAAACGAATCCTATTACTTTATCTTTCATTGCATATAATATCGGCTTATAAATCAGGAGTCATGCCACGGGGATGTGACATGACTCCATTTTTTTATTGTAATATGAAGGGGTCAAATCAGTCGCCCATCGTGCGGAGCAGCTCGTCATTGTCGCGGGTACGCTCCATGCGGTCCTTGATGAATTCCATGGCTTCGATGCTGTTGCGGTCAGAAAGGAAGCGGCGCAGAATCCACATGCGGTTAAGGGTCTCGTTACGCAGAAGGAGGTCGTCACGGCGGGTGCTTGACTGAGTGATGTCGACAGCGGGGAAGATGCGCTTGTTGCTGAGCTTGCGGTCAAGCTGCAGCTCCATGTTA
>CAZNBC010000305.1:0-2263 GCA_964571125.1 uncultured Bacteroides sp. | reverse complement strand
TCATGCCGTGGCGCGCGAGTGAGTCGATGTTGGGGGTGTTGATGTATGGCTGGCCATAGCAGCCGAGGTCGCCGTAGCCCATATCGTCACACATTATATATATGATATTGGGGCGCGATGTCGCTTTCGGGGCTTTGGATGCGGCCTCGGCTGTCAGGCCCGATGAGAGGCAAAGAGCCGAGATGGCCGGAATTATCCCGCAAAGAACGGGGCGGACTGGTTTGGCACCTGAGAATATGGGTAAGGATGGTAGTATGTGACGATGGTTCATGGCTGTAAATCTGTGTCTGCAAATGTACGTAAAAAGTATGAGTCAACGATGGTCATGGGTGTCGGGCTATGCGCGGTCGAGTGAGTGGTATTGGTTAAATGTTGTAAAAATACGTTTACAGTTTATCAATGAGTGTTAACGTACGGTCAGTTTGCCCTGCCCGAATGTTACTCTATCAAGATTAAAGGTCTACCTTTGTTACCATATTAAGGGTAGACTGCACTGTCATTACCCGTAATTAAGATGAAAATTGCATGTCAAACATTCTGACAAACCTCATAGAACTGCAGGCAAAGAAGTACGGTGAGCGTGAAGCCCTGCGCTTTAAGATTGACGGCGAATGGCGTCCGATATCGTGGCTTGAGTTCAACCGTCAGGTGGAGTCCGCCGCGTGTGCTTTCGAGATTCTCGGCATAAAGGAGAATACTCCGCTGGCGATATTTTCTGAGAATCGTCCCGAGATTCTTGTCACTGAGTTTGCGGCTTTCGCCAATCGTGCTTACTCGGTGCCCCTGTATGCCACGTCGACACCCGCCCAGGTGGAGTATATTGTGCGCGACAGCGGGGCGTCAATGCTCTTCGTGGGCGACGAGACGCAGTATCACAAGGCGCGTGAGGTGCAGAAGGTCTATCCTGGTCTGAAACAGATAGTCACCTTCGTCCCTGTCAAGAGAGAGGCTGACGACACTACTACCATGACCTTTGAGGATGTGCTTCAGTTGGGTTCGAAGGCCACTCCTTCGACTGTCAGCGAGGTGAAGTCACGCCGTGCCGCCGCTTCGCCCGACGACATAGCTACCATAATCTACACCTCGGGCACCACTGGAGAACCAAAAGGAGCAGTGTTGCCTCACTCATGCTTCAACGTGCAGATGGAGTGGCATGCCGAGCGTCTGACATCGGTGACCGACAAGGATGTGTCGCTTTGTTTCCTCCCCATGAGCCATATTTTTGAGAAGGGATGGACACTCTTCTGCCTTACCCGCGGAGTGAAAGTGGCAATCAACTACGATCCCCACGACATACAGAAATCCATCACCGAGGTGCGTCCGTCGTGTATGTGCTCCGTGCCCCGATTCTGGGAGAAGGCTTACGCGGCCATTCAGGAGAAGCTCTCGTCAATGAGCGGCATACAGGGCGTACTCGCCCGCCGTGCCATCAAGGTGGGCAAGGAGCGCAACCTTGAGTATGTGCGCAAGGGACGTCCCGTGCCCTGGCTTCTCGAAAAGCAGTATCAGTTCTACAACTCCAAGGTCTTCATGCCCATACGCAAGGTGATGGGTGTGGAGAACGGCAATATATTCCCCACCGCCGGTGCACCTATCAGCAGCACGATAGTGCGCTTCTTCCGCGCCGTAGGTATTGACCTCATGGTGGGCTACGGTTTGTCGGAGACCACCGCTACGGTGACATGCTTCCCCTATGTGGGCTACGAGATAGGCACCGTGGGCACAACCATTGGCAAGATACAGATTAAGATAGGCGCGGACAACGAGATACTCATCAAGAGCCCCACGGTGATGCGTGAGTATTTCAATAAGCCTAAGGAGACCGAGGCCGCCTTTACCGCCGACGGATGGTTCCGTACGGGCGATGCAGGCCGTATAGACGAGAATGGCGCTCTTATTCTTACCGAGCGCATCAAGGACTTGTTCAAAACCTCTAATGGCAAGTATATCGCCCCTCAGGTGCTTGAAACACGGCTCGGTGAGGATAAGTACATTGAGCAGGTGGCTATAATAGGCGACCAGCGCAAGTATGTCACCGCCATCATAGTGCCCGCATTCGAGGCGCTCAAGGAGTATGCACGCAAGATGCATATCAAGTACCGCACCATCGAAGACCTTGTCAAGGATGCGGATATACGCAAGATGATAGGCGAACGGATCAACAAGATGCAGAGCAATCTCGCCAGCTTCGAGCGCGTCAAGAAGTTCCGCCTGCTGCCCACGCCGTTCACTCTCGAAGCCGGTGAGCTGACGAATACCCTCA
>CAZNBC010000304.1:0-2274 GCA_964571125.1 uncultured Bacteroides sp. | reverse complement strand
ATTGATGGTGTAGCCCTTGGTGAGGGTGTCGATTACTTTACCCTTCATTGATTCGTCGGGGGCATTTACCATGGCGATGGCTTCGTGCAGATCGGGGTCGAAATCCTTGCCTGTGCTTTCGATGGGTTTTACAAGATTCTGTTCGAGGTATTTCACGAGCTTGTTGTAGATAAGCTCCATGCCCTCCTTGATGCTTTCGGCATCGGTGGAGTTCTTGTTGGCCTCGATGCCGCGCTCGAAGTCGTCAACGATGGGCAGCAGACCCTTCATGACGCTCTCGGCAGCGTTCTTGATGATGTCGCTCTTTTCCTTAAGCGTACGTTTGCGGAAGTTGTCAAACTCGGCCATGAGGAAGAGGTATTCTTTCTTTTCCTTCTCCACCTTGGCTTTCTCTTCGCCGAGCTGGCGGGCCAGTTCATTGATTTGGTCAAGTTCGGCGCCGATTACAGTCTCGGCGTTCTCATCTTCTTCGGCTGCTTCGGGCACATTGTCCATTACTCCGGCATCCATGTCTTCGATATGGATTTTGGTGGCATCGGCTTCGTGGTTGTTCTCGCTGTTGCCGAAATCGAAATTCTTACTTTTATCAGTCATGATAGCTGTATGATGTTTTATTAATATTACTGAATGAGGTACAACAAAGTTTCATCGTGCAAAAACGTTGCCAAAACTACCGTCCGGCACTGACGAAACTAAAATCATAACAACTTGTCCCCCGATAACGTTCAGAGACTGACTTTTCCGACATGTGTGGCACACTCTGCGAAGGCATCGCGCACACGTTCTGCCAAAATGTCACGGGGTGACTTCCGGCTGAATATGCCGTAGACGGCAGTGCCGCTGCCCGACATCGAGGCGTAGAGGGCTCCCATTTCTATCAGGCGGTTCTTGATGGCCTCAACCTGAGGAAGTGCCTTGAATACCGAGGCCTCAAAATCGTTGACTATCATTGACTGCCACTCGCTGACGGGCATACGCAGGCGCTCGGCAAGTTCGGTAGGCGGCTCGCATGGCGTCACCCCCGCATAGGCCTGCGCAGTGGGCATACTTACCATCGGCTTCACTATCGCAAGGATCCATTCGCTTACCGGCACATCAAATCCTGAGGCGTCAAACGGCGTGAGTTCGGTGCCCGTTCCGGAGGCCATCATGGCCCCTCCATATATAAAATAAGGACAGTCGGCTCCGATTTTCGATGCTATGGCGCATAACTCGTCGGCATGGAGGCCGAGTGAGAACAGTTCGTTCAATCCCTTGATGGTAAAGGCAGCGTCGGCTGAGCCTCCTCCGAGACCGGCCCCGTCAGGTATCACCTTATGGAGATGTATCTCTACCGGAGGTAGGTCATACAGCTGCTCCATCGCCCTATAGGCCTTCATCACCAGATTCTTCTCCGGGGGACAATCCACGGGGTTGCCCGTGACGGTGAGCGATGTGGAGGTGACATGCGGGCCGGATATGAGTTCAAGTATATCCCTCCAGTCGGTGGGGAGAAAGAGTGTGGACAGGTCGTGGTATCCGTCGGGACGCTTGCGCAGAATGTCAAGCCCGAGATTTATCTTTGCGTTGGGAAAAAGTATCATAAGCCTTTGGTTACGGGGAATGAGGATGGTAGTCTTGACGTGAGTGCCACACCCTCCTGTCTGCGAAATTACAAAAAAAAGAGTAACTTTGCGTTGATTACATACGCTGACTTAACTATGGCAGACAACAAGAGCAATTACCCCAACAGCAACCGAAGAAACAATTCCTCACCCCTCTACGAATACGGAGGACGGCAGGCCCCGCGCGATAAGGATCTCGAGGAGGCCGTGCTTGGTGCGCTCATGCTTGAGCGCGATGCTTACACCCTTGTCTGCGACCTGTTGAAGCCCGAGAGTTTCTATGAGCCGACGAATCAGAAGATATATGAGGCCATACAGCAACTCGGAGCATCGCAGCAGCCCATAGATATGCTGACGGTGACGCAGCAGTTGCGTCAGAACGGCGAGCTTGATGCCGTGGGCGGTCCCGCCTTCATATCCGAGCTTACCTCGCGTGTGGCTTCGGGAGCCCATGTGTATTACCACGCGCAGCTCGTAGGGCAGAAGTACCTGGCGCGTCAGCTGATTACCTTCGCCTCGGAGGTGGAGAAGAATGCTTTTGATGAGTCTACCGATATTGATGAACTGCTTCAGGCAGCCGAGGGTAAGCTCTTCGAGATATCGCAGCGCAATGTAAAGAAGGATGTGACCCAGATAGACCCCGTCATCGGCTCGGCAATCGAGCAGATAC
>CAZNBC010000303.1:0-2290 GCA_964571125.1 uncultured Bacteroides sp. | reverse complement strand
ACAGTCTTAAATTTAACATATTTATATGTTGTATATCAAGTGTTTATGAATTATAGAAATTGATACAAATTTGTTACAATCGCTGTTGCAATTGCTATTTTTAGACGATTTGTAATAAATTTGTAATTGCAATGTGAATAAAATTAACACTGGTTTAAAGTAGACTTGAAGCTCCCGGAGTTCTACGATAGCTCTGAGTACTCCGAGGGAGCTCAGACCCCAACTTGTACGATTACGATAGATTGTGTATTTTTGTAACATGGAGAAGATAATGGAATATATGCGTCGTTTTGCACCGGTATCTGAAGAGGCCGAGACACTTCTGCGGTCTAAGCTTACGCCCTGCCGCTTCGCAAAACGACAGCTTCTCGTAGAAGAGGGACGCCTGTCACACGCCGCCTACTTTATAGAGAAAGGTATGACACGCTCCTTCTGGATGGTCGACGGTGAGGAGATCACCACATCATTCTCGACTGAGGGCGCTCTGGTCTTCAGTATGGATGAGATATATTATGGTAAGCCGAGCGAGGAGTATGTCCAAGCTGTCGAGGACATCGAAGGGTACAGTATCTCTACAGCCGACCTGCGTCAGCTCGTTAGCACCAATCTCGAACTCGCGGCATGGTGGTCAGGCATACACGAATATGAATACCGCCGTCTCCACCGCTCACATAAGGAGCGCCTCACCCTACCCGCCCGCGAGCGCTATGAGGCATTCCGCTCACAGTTTCCCGACGTGTGTCGGCGCGCTCTGCGCAGCCACATCGCTTCCTACCTCGGCATCACGCTCTCGACTCTCAGCCGTATTCGCAGCCGGAAGTGAAAGAATTTGATTTGCATCAATTTTTTTCAGACAGGCATAGACTAATTTTGCCGTCGAAAACAATCAAATAACCAATCACAACTCCAGAAAATGACTGCAACTCCCGCTACGGCACCCCGCCCACGCTATGAACTTCTCGACGGCCTCCGCGGCGTGGCCGCACTGATGGTGATTTTCTATCACGTCGGCGAATGCTTCGCCACAAGCGTCCGTGACCAATGGCTCAACCACGGTTATCTGGCCGTCGACTTCTTCTTTGTCCTCTCGGGCTTCGTAATCGGCTATGCCTACGACGGACGTTGGAAGAAGGGTCTGACCACCGGCGGCTTCCTGCTCCGACGCGTCATAAGACTTCATCCTATGGTACTGATAGCCATAGTACTCGGCGTCATATCATTTATAATACAGGGATGTGAGCAGTGGGACGGCACATCGGTGAGCACCACGGCTGTAATACTGTCGTTCGTAATGGCGCTCTTCATGCTACCGTCGTTGCCGGGCACACTCCCCGAAGTACGCGGCAACGGCGAGATGTTCCCGCTCAACGGGCCGTCATGGTCGCTCTTCTTTGAATATATAGGAAGTATCTTTTACGCCCTCTTCCTGCACCGCCTGTCGACACGCGCACTGAAAGTGTTCGTGGCCGTGTCGGGCGCATGCCTTGCAGCAATAGCCATAGGCAACGGTTCGGGTGACTATCACCTCGGAGTAGGATGGACTGCCGAAGGCCACGGCTTCTGGATGGGACTTATGAGAATGACGTTCTCATTCTCGATGGGCCTGCTGTTGTCGAGAGATTTCAAACCGGTGAAGATACGCGGAGCATTCTGGATATGCTCGGCCCTTATCATCGCAGTGCTCTCAGTCGACTATGTCGGCGGACCGGAAAAACCGATGCTCGCCAACGGCGTATACGATGCGTTCTGCACCCTCATAGTCTTTCCCTCGATAGTCTATCTCGGCGCATCAGGCCACACCACCGACCGCCACTCGGCACGCGTCTGCGAGTTTCTCGGCGCCATCTCCTATCCTGTCTATATCATCCACTACCCGTTCATGTACATGATGTATGCCTGGGCATGGAAAAACGGCTACGGCTTCGAGCAGGTTTGGCCGGTAGCTGCAGTGATAGTGGCGACAGTGATTGTGCTCGCTTGGCTGTTTATGAAATACTACGACACACCCGTGCGCAGATACCTCAATAATCTTCTGATCAAGCGTGAGAAGCGCGACGCGTCACCCTTAGAAAGTAAGTAAGAAACAACGCTGCCGCAAGGAAGAGGCTCACAGAGAAGCTGAGTATGATGCCATAGGTGCCCATCCCTGCAATGAAGCCGAGGGAGTATGTGGCGGGCACGCCGATGACGACATAGCTGACAAAGGCTATCCACAGCATGGGCATCACCTTCGAAGTGCCGCGGAGCGCGCCGGCAAAATTGATCTGCGTGGCGTCGCCGGCCTGATAGA
>CAZNBC010000302.1:0-2299 GCA_964571125.1 uncultured Bacteroides sp. | reverse complement strand
CGCCGGTTGATGAGGGGATGATGTTGCCTGAAGCGGCACGGCCACCACGCCAGTCCTTCATTGAGGGACCGTCTACAGTCTTCTGAGTAGCGGTGGTTGAGTGTACGGTGGTCATAAGACCGTCAAGGATGCCGAACTTATCGTTGAGAACCTTGGCGATAGGAGCGAGACAGTTGGTGGTGCAAGAAGCGTTTGAAACGAACTGCTGACCGGCGTAGGTGTTGTCGTTAACACCGCATACGAACATGGGGGTGTCGTCCTTTGAGGGAGCTGACATAACCACGTACTTAGCACCGGCTTCGATGTGAGCCTGAGCCTTTTCCTTGGTGAGGAAGAGACCGGTTGACTCTACAACGTATTCAGCACCTACTTCACCCCAAGCGATTTCAGCGGGATTCTTGCAGGCGGTAACACGGATAGACTTGCCGTTTACAATGAGAAGACCCTTTTCGAGATCATAGTCAACAGTACCGTCGAAACGACCGTGCATGGTGTCATACTTAAGCATGTAAGCCATGTAGTCAACGGGAAGAAGGTCGTTGATAGCAACTACCTCGATGTCATCTCTCTTTGTAGAAGCACGGAAGACAAAGCGACCGATGCGGCCGAAGCCATTAATACCAATTTTTGTCATAGTTACTTTGAATGTATTGGGTTTCTTATATACTAAGCTATACAAGCGCATATACAGACTGAGGGAGAGGCCCGTAATGCACCACAAAATTACTAATTATTTTTCTAATCAACAAATAGGGAAATTTCATACTTTCGCGCACAACTTTTTGAAAAATAATTCAGTCTGCACTGAACAATTCCCCCTCCTTATCTGTAATATCTTGTGTAATCCATTTTACTGATTATTTCTTTCAAACTTCAATATTCTCTTATTCAAGTAACTTCCAAGTAAAGTAAGCATCATGTCAAAATTCATCACCGAATTTAAGGAATTTGCCATGCGTGGCAATGTGATAGACATGGCTGTCGGTGTTGTTATCGGCGCAGCCTTCGGTAAAATCGTATCCTCACTCGTTGACGACCTCATCATGCCTCTGGTAGGTGTGGCAACGGGCGGCATGAACTTCACTGACTACAAGTGGGTCATCCAGAAGGGTGTGACCGACGCGGCCGGTGCTGTCATAACCCCCGAAGTATCGCTCAACTGGGGCTCATGGGTACAGACCGTTGTAAACTTCTTCATCGTGGCCTTCTGTATCTTCGTAATGATCAAGGGTATCAACCAGCTTAAGCGCAAGCCCGCTGAACCCGAGGCTCCCGCAGCTGCACCCGAACCCACTAAGGAAGAACAGCTCCTGACTGAAATACGCGACCTCCTCAAGCAGGAAG
This sequence comes from uncultured Bacteroides sp., assembly GCA_964571125.1. GTDB lineage: Bacteria > Bacteroidota > Bacteroidia > Bacteroidales > Muribaculaceae > Paramuribaculum. Next base: position 955 of record CAZNBC010000302.1, on the reverse strand, counting down.
CCTCAGCCAAGTAACTCATCCCTGAAAGTACTCCCGATTAGAAAACCGAATTATCTAATCCCCCATAAATAACGCCCGGAGGGTGTGTCGCAATCGGCGACACACCCTCCGGTTCTTTTTTCCCGATAGAGAGTTATTCTAACTGTTCACTCCTCTACTGCTTCATGCATTTGCAGCAAGAGGCGAAGGCACTGTGTAGGTACGGGTGGCAAGCTCCTGATCGAGCATATAGAGACCCATGCCGTTATCACCTACGAGAGCGAATTTGTCAATGTAGGTGCGGTCATTATCCTCCTCTTCGACCTGCTCGGTGATAAACCATTTGAGACGGTCGCAGGTAGCATAGTCATTTTCTGCCGTAGCCAAAGCGTAGAGATTGTTAATGAGTGCCGTAACCTTTGTCTCATGCTCCAGGGTTGCCTTAAAAGCGGCTAAAGGAGACTCCCATGAAGTGGGAACCTCTGCGATGGGAGCGAGAACGACACGTCCGCCACGCTGATTAACGTAGTTCATGAATATACGGGCATGGTCCTGTTCCTCCTGAAACTGTACGTAGAACCAGTTGGACACACCCTCCAGTCCCTCGGCCTTGAAGTGCATGGCCATGGAGAGGTAGAGATACGCCGACCAAAATTCGGCATTGATCTGCGCATTGAGCGCATCCTGTATCTTAGGTGAAAGCATTGTTGTAAGTATTTTTACGATTTAATTATGGGATTAAATTAGCGTTTCTTGCCTTTGCGCTTCTCCTGCTCGCGCATCATGGCCTGCTGCTGACGCTGTGCCTCCTCGAGACGCGCCATGAATCCGCTCTTCTTGCGGGGCTTCTTGGCATTCTCACGCATGGTGGCACGCACCTTGTCCTCATTGACGAAGTAGCGGAAAGCGTATGTCTGCGCTATGGTGATGAGCAGCGACAGGAAGTAGTAGTAGCTCAGGCCGGCGGCATAGTTGT
>CAZNBC010000301.1:0-2301 GCA_964571125.1 uncultured Bacteroides sp. | reverse complement strand
CATCTCGGCTACACAGACTGAGATGAGTGTTTACATCACTTCCGTAGACGCCTGGACCTGCGTGGCCTATCTCCACGGAAGCGCCGACGCCAACGTAACCCACGGATTCAAGTACCGCGAGGCCGGATATGAGGAGTGGACCGTTGTGCCCGCCTCTGACGTCACCTCCGACGGCGGTTCATTCACTGCCCGCATCATTCATCTCCATCCCGAAAGCACCTATGAGGCTGTAGCCATTGGTGGTGATGAGACATCTATGCCCGTTACCTTCAATACCGGTAAGGAGCAGCAGATGCCCAACAATCGCTTCACCGACTGGTGGTTTAAGGGCGATAAGATATGGAATCCCTGGAGCGAGAACGGAGAATCATACTGGGACACCGGTAACCGTGGTTCAGCTACCGTCAATAAGAATGTGACTTTCCCGATTGACGACCCCGAATCGCCCACAGGTTATTGCGGTGCCCGACTCGAATCACAATACGTAATCCTTAAGTTTGCGGCAGGCAGCATATTCACCGGCGAATACGTCCGCACCGACGGTACTAACGGTGTGCTCTCGTTCGGTCGTGAGTTTACCGAAAGGCCCACACGTCTTACCGGACGCTGGAAATACAAGGATGTAAACATCACCCACGCATCAAGCGAGCTTTCATATATGAAGGGTCAGCCTGACACATGTACCGTATGGGTAGCCCTTATCGACAGTCCCGAACCTTTCGAAGTGCGTACCAATCCCAAGAACCGTCAGCTCTTCGACCCCGAGTCGCCTGATGTAATCGCGTATGGCCAGCTTCAGTCAGGACAGTCTATTGACGACCTCACCGACTTCTCGGTAGAACTATCATACCGCTCCACAAGCCGTGTGCCGCGCTACCTCATCGTCGTATCATCAGCCAGCAAATACGGTGACTATTTCACAGGTGGCAACGGAAGCACCCTGTGGGTCCACGACTACCGCCTCGAGTACGACTATTGATTCCTAAAGAATTAGACGTATAAAACTAATCAGGCCGTGCGTAAAACTATCACGCACGGCCTGATTAGTTTATGCCTTTTCACTTACAATATTGGAGGGTACAGTTCAAAATGAAACAGTCACCTATATTATAAGGAGTGGAGGTAGTTGAAGATAGCGGAGTAGGCTTGCTCGCGCGGTACGGGAGCGGAACGCACGAGGTCGTGGACGCCGTTATGTATGGTGACTTCACGCACGTCAGGGCCGAGGGTACGGCCATAGCGGGAGATGTCGGCCACATCAAGCACATCATCGGTAGAATCGCGGTAGGCCTCAGGCATACTCTTGTTATAGGTGCGGTCGGAGTGTATGAGGAGGATGGGCACCTTAATCTGTGAGCCCGCTCCGCGATTGCCACCTCCGGGGCGTAACTCATCGTGTCCCTCGTCGATAGCATGAATCCATCCCGCAGTCAGCGCGGGCCACTGACGGGGCTTCCACGCACGGATTATATCCCACTCCCCTTCACCGGTGAGTGTGTCGGGGCGGTGATAATAAGGATCGCTTCCTCCAAGGGCTTTCATGCCGGGGAAATGGCTGCCGAGACAGTTCACAAGAGGGATAAGGACGCGCTCCTGAAACTTGCTCTGGTTCCAGTCAAGGAAAGGACTGTTGAGAATGAGGCCCTTTATGGTGGAGTCACGGCGATTGTTGAGGTAAAGCGAAGTAGTAAGACCACCCGTAGAGTGTCCCATCAGCACGATTGTGTCCACTCCGTCGCGCTTCATCTGAGCCACGGCCGAGTCAATATCTGCAAAATACTCGTGCATGTCGCGCACCTCAAAGAGACGCTGCCCCTCCTCGAGCGAACGCCCGTATTTGCGCAGATCAACGGCATAGAAACGCCAACAGGAATCGGCAAGACGCTCACCCATATCCTTCTGCAGGAAATAATCGTTAAAGCCATGCACATAGAGTACACCGCGATGGGAGTGACAACTGTCGGGGGCCTTAAGCCGCACGACGGTAGACCGGACAGAACCACTGTAGTCTGTACCCTGATCCACATGGCGCATCTCATATCGGCCGCCGAGTATGTCGGGATGCCACTCGGAAGCGGAAGTCAACACAAGGATTAACGCAAACAGCAGTATGGTATGAAGCAGATGTCGCATAATGTCATTCAGTTAAAGTTACGCTTAACATAAGTTATAACGCTATTTCAGGCCAAATAGGTCTGTCAGCCCCGAACAATCCTTTCGGGAGAAAATTCCGCCAAGGCCGAACATTCTATACTTATATCGACGATTCGGTAGTGGAAGTGGGGGAATTTGGGTCCTTTG
>CAZNBC010000300.1:0-2305 GCA_964571125.1 uncultured Bacteroides sp. | reverse complement strand
AACGTCCTCAAAGTCATCACCCGCAACGGCATCAGCTACCGCGCCTACTACTACGACAACATCTAAAGCCGGTAAGTTAAGGTCCTTAAGGTCTTTAAGGGCCTTAACGACATTGCTGACATTAACGGCGTTAGAGGGCGCAATAAGAGGGGGTGGTGTGCGTTAGTATAGTATGAACTTTCTGAAATACTCCATACTATCTCTCCTGATGGTGATTGTGGGGGCGGGATTGCTCACTTCGTGCATCGAGGACGGCTTCACGACTTCCCCCTCTGACCAGCCTACTTTCGCCTCGGATACCATCAATCTTGGCAAGGTGTTTACCGATGAGGGCACGCCTACCAAGCGCTTCATGGTGTACAATCGCCATGACAAGATTCTCAACATATCGCGTGTGTCTATCCGCAACGGCGGCTCGGGTGTGTTCCGTGTGAATGTCGACGGTGTGAGCGGACAGGAATTCCACAATGTGGAGATTCGTCCCAACGACTCGATATTTGTGCTCGTAGAGGCTACGCTTCCCGCCTCGGGCAGTCTTCTTCCCGTGGAGATAAGCGATATGCTTGATTTCGAGACCAACGGGGTGACATCCTCGGTGGTGCTCTATGCAATGGGCCAGGATGCTGAACGCCTTTACGGACAGGTGATTACGCGCGACACTGTGTGGGAACCCTCGCTGCCACGCATCATCTATGACTCTTTGGTGGTGGCTCCCGGCGTGCGCCTCACCATCAAGGGAGGCTCGTCGCTCCACTTCCATGACAAGGCCGTGATGGTGGTCGACGGCACTCTCGTGACCGAGGGAACCCCGGACGCACCTGTTGAGATGGGTGGCGACCGCACAGGCAATGTGCTCACCAATGTGTCGTTCGACATCATGTCTAACCAATGGGGCGGAGTGATGTTTACTCAGACTTCCTCGGGCAATTCGCTGTCGCACACGCTGATATGCAACTCATCGTTCGGTGTGGTGGCCGATTCCACTGACCTACGTCTCGTCAACTGCCGCCTGCGCAATTCCGGCGGCATGGCACTTCAGACCCGCTACACCACTCTTGAGGCCTTGGGTTGCGAGTTTGCCGACGCTTCGATGGGTGTAGTGGGCATACATGGCGGCACTGCTCGGCTCGTGTCATGCACCATAGCCAACTATTACCTCTTTACGGCGCTGGGTGGCCCGGCTATCAAGCTGTCGCACACGGGATTTGACTCCGGCAAAGTTTATGACGATGATGAGTCGGGATTGCCCCATCTGCAGGCCACGTTCGACAACTGCATAGTGTACGGCAATGGCTCGGACCTCTCGCATAGCGATTTGGCAGGCACGCAGGTGTTCTTCCGCAACACCTTGCTGAAGAGCAACGGCTCGGATGACGACAATTTCATCAAGTGCATCTGGGGCGAGGACCCGCTCTACTACACTGAGCGTCAGGAGTATGTGTTTGACTACCGCCTGCACGCCGATTCTCCGGCCGTAGGGGCAGCCGATATGTCACTCGCCGATGCCCGGCTCACGGTGGACTACTTCGGCACACCACGCACCGCTACCCTCGGGGCTTATGAGGCCCTGCCTGACAAGGAGTAGGGCAGAAGAACGAGGCCAGACCCTCACTTGCGGAAGGCCCTTATAAGCTCGCCTATCCAGAGCACCAGTGAGGTGGAGCCGATGATGATGACCCAGTCGGAGAACTTCAGCGGGGTCACGGTGAAGAAGCTGCCGCCAAGCTCCACAATCAGTATCTGACCAACGAATATGACTGCTGCAATCAGCAGGAACTCACCGCAGTGTCCGAGATGAAGGGCGCTGCGGTTTGTTGCAAATGAGCGGGCGTTAAACATGTTCCAGAACTGGAGGAACACGAAGATGGTGAATATCAGTGACAGCTCATAGGCGGTGAGTTCGCCCGAGGGGCCGAGATGGAGGTGACAGAGGTCGGTGAGCGACGTCACGTCGGCATGGTGGAAAATGTAGACCAGCACGAACATTATCAGGAAGAAGATAATGCCGGTAGAGAGTATGAAGGCCCACATGGACTTGTTGATGATGAAGTCGGAGCGGCGGCGCGGACTTTCGCTCATGACGCTCATCGAGGGTGGAAGCGAGGCGAGGGCCATGGCGGCGAAGGTGTCCATGATGAGGTTGACCCAGAGCATCTGAGTGACCGTGAGGGGCGATTCGGTGCCCATGAATGCGCCGACGAGTACCAGGAGGCAGGCCGCTATATTGACCGTCATCTGGAAGAGCACGAAGCGCTGTATGTTGCGGTAGAGCGAGCGGCCCCACATCACGGCTCGGCCTATGGAG
>CAZNBC010000299.1:0-2323 GCA_964571125.1 uncultured Bacteroides sp. | reverse complement strand
AATCCCAATAAGAAATAAGGCTGTCCATCAGGGCAGCCTTATTTCTTATTCCTCGGTAATAGCCGGTGAGATACCTTGCTACAAGATAGCCGAGGACGACCGATTCTTTGCCTTCCTTGACATAAACCCGGTGAACTGGGGCCACACGTTGGTTGTGCCCAAGCAGGAGGTGGACTATCTGTTTGATATGGACGACGAGCAGCTGGGTGCCATGACCGTCTTCGCAAAGAAGGTGGCCCGGGCTATTAAGGATGCCATGCCGTGCCGCAAGGTGGGCGTGACCGTGCTTGGCCTCGAGGTGCCGCACGCACACATCCATTTAGTGCCTCTCAAGACTGAGGGCGACATGGATTTCCGCAAGAAAATCTCCGACCCCGATCCCGAAAAAATGAAACAGATAGCTGCCGCCGTGCGTGCCAGCTATCAGGCTCTCTGATTTTATTAGAACTTAATCCCACTCATTCATAAGTATGTATAATTTCACATTCTGCTCACCGACGGAATTTGTGTTCGGACGCGATACCCAACAGCAAACCGGCGAACTTCTCACCAAATATGGCGCCCGCAGGGTGTTGCTGGTCAGCGGCAGCGGCTCGGCACGTCGTTCCGGTTTGCTGCCTCTTATAGAATCGCTAATGACTCGCGAGGGGATAGAATGGGTGGAGTTAAACGGTATAACACCCAATCCCACCGACGACCGCGTGTATGAAGGTATCGACCTGATGCGACGCAATAATCTCGACTTCATTCTGGCAGTGGGAGGCGGTTCGGTGATCGACACGGCCAAGGCCATAGCGCTCGGGGTGCCCTACCAGGGCGACTTCTGGGATTTCTATGCCGGGCTGTCGCAACCGCGCTCGGCGATACCCGTGGGTGTGGTGCTCACTATCCCGGCTGCCGGTTCGGAAGGATCCGGCAACTCTGTCATAACCCGCATACAGGGACGGCAGAAGATATCGGTGCGTTACCCTGATCTGCTCCGGCCAAAGTTTGCCGTGATGAACCCGGAGCTCACCTTCACCCTCCCCTGGTATCAGACGGCCTGCGGCATTGTGGATATGATAGCCCACGTCATGGAGCGCTACTTCTCCAATACGCGCGAGTGCGACGTGACCGACGGTTTCGCCGAGGCCGTCATGAAAGCCGTCATGAACAACGCCCGCAAGCTCATCACCGACCCCGACAACTATGAAGCCCGCGCCAACATAATGTGGGCCGGTAATCTGGCACACAACGGCCTGTGTGGCGTAGGGAAGGAGGAAGACTGGGCCTCCCACCGTATGGAGCATGAGATATCGGCTCTGTATCCCAACGTGGCCCACGGTGCCGGACTGGCCGTCGTCATCCCCTCGTGGATGATGTTCGCCGGAAACCGTAACCCCCATAAGATGCTGTCGTTCGCCACTAACGTCATGGGAGTCAAGGGTGGTGACAAAGCTCCCAAACAGGTGATATACGAAGGAGTGAGCCGCCTCAAGCAGTTCTACTCCGACCTCGGGCTGCAAACCACCCTCACGGAGCTTATCGGCGAAAAGCCCGACATAAAAGCTATGGTGCAGTCGCTCGGACGCAACATAGGTCGCACCGTAGGAAGCTACGTGCCGCTGACTATGGCCGACTGCGAGGAGATTTATCGCAACTGCCATTAATCCGCAAACACGCTTGCGGCGTTATAAGAAGGGAAACACTCCCCGCATAACCCTAAACTAATAAACACGCAACCATGGAACTACCCAACTTCATCAAGCTCTATGAAGAGAGCTTCCGCGACAACTGGGAACTGCCGGCACTGAGCGATTATTCGCGGTCGGAGGCTCCGACCACTTACGGTGCGCTGGCACAACGCATAGCCCTGACTCACCAGTTCTTCCGCGACATGGGGCTGAAACCCGGACAAAAGGTGGCTCTGTGTGGCCGCGATTGTGCCGACTGGGTAGTGACCTACATGGCTGCCGTGACTTACGGCGCGGTGATAGTCCCGATACTACCGGAGTTCAACCCGGTGGATATCACGCATATAGTGAACCATTCAGGTGCTGAACTTTGGTTCGTCACCGAGCAGATATGGGAACACATCGAGGCCGACCATCTTGTCAATGTCAAAGCCGTCATATCCCTGAGCCAGCGCTCCAAAAGCCTCTTTGAAAAAGACGGGGTGAATATGGCCGAGGTGATACTCAAGTTGCGCCGACGTTTCAACACCCGCTACCCCACCGGTTACGGTCCGGCCGACGTGAAGTTTGCTGACCGCAGCAACGACGAAGTGGCCGAGATCAACTATACCTCCGGCACCACCGGCTTCTCCAAGGGAGTGATGCTCACC
>CAZNBC010000298.1:0-2332 GCA_964571125.1 uncultured Bacteroides sp. | reverse complement strand
TTACGGCAGTTTTTCTTATATAAGTGTGGGGGATGGTATTTTTTCACTAAATTTGTAGACTCTGAATGACCAATCATTCGCAGACTCTAAACGAATATTTCCACCCCAACCACATAAATCAGGTATGGAATTTACTGAAAAATGCAATCGCATATTCTGGAACACCACGCAACTCTACCATCAGTTTGACAACATTGACGCTGAGGTAGACAACCCTTTTGAGGAAGGCAGTGTCGAAAACATGCTCTTCCGTAAGAACTGGATTGACGCCGTGCAGTGGCACATGGAGGACATAATACGCGACCCCAACATAGACCCGGCCGAAGCGCTCGTACTGAAACGCCGCATCGACCGCTCCAATCAGGACCGCACCGACCTGGTGGAACAGCTTGACAGCTACTTCCTTGACCAATACAAGGATGTAAAACCGCTGGCAGACGCCACCATCAACACCGAGACACCGGCATGGGCCATTGACCGCCTGTCAATCCTTGCCCTGAAGATTTACCACATGGACGCCGAGGTAAACCGCAAGGATGCAGCTCCCGAGCATGTGGAGAAATGCCGTCAGAAACTCCGCACACTTCTCATACAGCGTGAAGACCTCACAGCCGCCATACAGCAGCTGCTCGACGACATCGCCGCCGGACGTAAGTACATGAAGCTGTATCGTCAGATGAAGATGTATAACGACCCCTCCACCAATCCCGTACTCTATGGTGCAAAGGGGTGAGGAGACCCCGGGAAAAGCAACAGTCCCGAAGGGTGACGCGCTATCGCATGTGCTCATTGTGAGATTCTCGGCCATGGGCGATGTAGCCATGACCGTGCCCGTGGTCTACGACGTGTGTCGTGCCTACCCGCACATCCACTTCACCATGCTCACAAAGGCTTCCATGCGCGGCATTTTTGTCAACCCGCCTTCCAACCTTACTGTCCGCGCCGAAGACCTCTCGCTCTACGAAGGGCCTCAGGGCATGTGGCGTCTATACCGCTCCATAAACAGCGAACGCCATATCGACGCCGTAGCCGACCTTCACGATGTGCTCCGCACACGCATGTTACGCATCATTGCGGGAATGCACGGAGCGCGTGTGGCACATATTGACAAGGGGCGCGCGGCCAAACACCGCCTTACCCGCCGTCACCGCAAAGTGATGGTGCCCCTCCCCACCTCCTCACAGCGCTATCACACGGTACTGGAGTCACTCGGGCTGCCCGCTCCGGCTACATTCACCTCCGTATTCGGCGAAGGACCGGCTCCCGAAGAGCTTTTCTCCGCCGTCACCGCCCCAAAACCCGAAGGTGCGATATGGGTCGGCATAGCCCCATTTGCCGCCCATGAAGGAAAGATATACCCCCCTGAGGAAATGTTCCATGTGGCCGAAGCGCTGCACGCCAAGGGCATACGCCTCTTCTTCTTCGGCGGAGGCGACAAAGAGCGCGCCATACTCTCCGAATGGGTCAGCCGCCTTCCGGGCTCTGTATCGCTGGCTGAAAAGCGTTACGGCTTCGCTGCCGAACTGGCTCTCCAGAGCCATCTTGACGCCATGGTCACCATGGACTCGGGCAACATGCACCTTGCCTCACTCGTGGGAGTGCCCACGGTAACGGTGTGGGGAGCCACCCATCCCTACTGCGGATTCACCGCCAAGGGACAGCGCCCCGAGCTCACCATACAGACCGACATGCCATGCCGGCCATGCTCCGTGTTCGGCAACACCCCATGTCGCTTCGGCGATTACCGCTGCCTCACCTCCATCAGCCCCTCGACCATTGTCGAACGGGTCATGACCCTCCTCCCCACCAACACCTCCCCTTCACGATGAACAACGATAAATTCAACATACACAGCGCCCCCGAGGGAGGCCAGTCGCTGAGTCAGGGCGAGCGCGATATCGAACGTGCGCTCCGACCCTCGATGTTCGACGCCTTCAGCGGTCAGGACAAGATTGTTGACAACCTCAAGGTCTTCGTCATGGCTGCCCGTATGCGCCATGAAGCCCTTGACCATATACTCCTGCACGGCCCTCCCGGACTGGGTAAAACCACACTGAGCAACATCATTGCCAACGAACTGGGCGTAGGCTTCAAAGTAACTTCCGGCCCCGTGCTTGACAAGCCCGGAGACCTGGCCGGCATACTCACATCGCTCGAAGAGAACGACGTGCTCTTCATCGACGAGATACACCGCCTCAGCCCCGTGGTCGAGGAGTACCTCTACTCCGCCATGGAGGACTACCGCATAGACATCATGATCGACAAAGGCCCGGGGGCACGCACCGTGCAACTAAGCCTTTCACCTTTCACGCTCGTGGGGGCCACTACCCGA
>CAZNBC010000297.1:0-2334 GCA_964571125.1 uncultured Bacteroides sp. | reverse complement strand
AGTTCAAGGACTACCCCGTGGTGTCACTGGGGTGGATGATGCTCATAGGCATGGCGATGGCCTACTATTGGGACACTGACTGGACCAAACACGCTGCCCGAAAGGACTACTATGAGCTGCTGCGCGACATGCGCGGATATGACAATATGGATGAAGCCGTAGTGGAAGACTTGCTCGGTTACCGCGATGAAGCAGCCGAGAAGATTACCTCCCTCGTGGCCGAATGTGCCTCTCGCGTATTCTCGCTGCTCAACCACGAGCATGTCGAACCCGGCACCGAAGCCGCTCTCGGATGCTACATAGGTGCGCTCCATCAGCTCTACCTTGCCGGCATGGCAATGGAGCTTAATGCTCTCGGCTATCACATGACAGCCCTGCAGGGATAACTCCCGGCAGCCTCGGCGTGTTGCTAAATCTTAATGTAAATCTTACGGCGCCACAGCGGATAGCCGACTGCCCAGGTAATGCCCACAACGAAGAGTGAGAACAGAAGCGACGGCCATGCCGACACGGCTCCGAACAAGGGTACGAGCACGTCCCCTTCAATCCACTGGGCCACGCCCCAACGCCACAGCAGACATCCCGCGATGGAGCTGAACACATAGAGGGCCAGCGGATTGACGCCAAATACATTGGTCAACGGAATCATTGCGCGGTAGCCACGGATATCAATAAGATAGATGAGCAGTCCGAGTAATTGTGCGCCCATACCACAGGTGACCATCACGAATGTGGGTGACCACACTTTTTTGTTGATGGGAAGACCCGTATTCAGAAGGAATCCTGTCATGGCAAGCACCGAACCCACGATGAGTAGATTGCGCACACGTAGTGAATTGTCGCGCACCCGCATAAGCATTCGCCCGCAGAGATAGCCTATGAGCACATGGGCTACGGAGGGGATTGTGCCTAAGATTCCCTCAGGGTCAAAGACCGTACGTTCAGGCAGATAGTCGTGATACATATGCTCGGGTCCAAGCACGGCGATATCTACCCGTGCAAGTATATTCTGGGCTGAGGGCATATAGCCGTCAAAACATAGCAAAATCCCCGCATATACCGCGAGGAAGGCTCCTATAAGCCACTTGACACCACGCAGAGGCACAAACAGTGCCAAAAGCGCGGCAAAACCGTAGCTGAGGGCAAGACGTGGAAGCACTCCGAGGATACGTACCTGACTGAAGTCAAGACCCTGAATGACACCGTTAATACCCTTGAGCAGCATGTCAAGCGCAAGCCCTATAAGGAATATCACCACCGTGCGACGCAAAATCTTTCCCACTGCCGTACCGCTCGGCCTGTAGTCATAGCGGCGCAATGAGAAACTGACACTCACACCCATAATGAACATGAAGAAGGGAAACACGAGGTCAGCGGCCGAAAGCCCGTTCCATGCCACGTGATTAAGCCACTCGAAACGTGGAAGATCCCACAAGGCATTGTTCACCATAATCATCAGGGCAATGGTGAGTCCTCTCATGGCATCAAGCGCTCCGAGACGCGATGACGAGGATACTGACGCTGACGGTGCGGGCATGACTGTCGCGGGCATTATCATTAGCTCAGCTTATTCAGCAGCTCCTCAACCACGGGTGCGAAGTGGAGATACTCAAGCGAGTGCACCTTGGCCTCCACATCCTCGGCGGAATCGCCGGGCAGCACTTCGGTTGTGGCCTGAAAGATTATCTCACCACCGTCGCATACGTCGCTCACGTAATGTATCGTGATGCCTGTCTCCGATTCTCCGGCAGCTACAACGGCCTCATGCACATGGTGGCCATACATACCCTTTCCGCCATACTTAGGCAGCAGCGAGGGGTGTATGTTGATGATGCGACGGTTGTAGGCCCTCAGCATGAAGTCGGGTATCATCAGCATAAAGCCGGCAAGCACTATGAGGTCAACGCCGGCATCGGTGAGCATAGGCAACATCACTTCGGGATTGTTAAACACGCTGCGGTTTACCACCACACAGGGCACGCCCAGACGGAACGCACGGCCGATGACAGCCACGTTGGGGTGGTTGCACACCACCATGGCCACCTCACCGCCACGGTCTGACTCCTGAAAATGCTTTATGATGGTCTCGGCATTCGATCCGTTGCCCGATGCAAATATCGCTATCTTGCTCATTATATTGACTTGGTTGGTTCTATAGGTAAACTGTCGAGAGAGGGATGTACCGGTTTGAAAAAACGTGATGAAATGCAAAGGTAACCCCTTTTTGCGAAAAGTTGCGTAATTTTGCACCCTGATTTACACGATCTGTACGACTATCCATTCACGTATGAGTACTGTCAACACCAATATGTCCACCCCGTCCGCTCCCTCCGA
>CAZNBC010000296.1:0-2338 GCA_964571125.1 uncultured Bacteroides sp. | reverse complement strand
GGGCTGCACCTTCCTTTTCGGCCTTCCATCCGCGGATGCTGGTGTACCAGCGGCCCATGTACTCGCGGCTTTCGATGTCGAAGCTGAGGGTTATCATGTCGCCCACGTTGAGAGGGTACTGGTCGGCGCGCTCACCGAAGAAGTCGAAGTGCACTTTTTTGGGATATGTCTCGATGGTTTCGAGCACATACTCACGCTTTTTCCAGGCGTTGCCGGTAGTTTTCGATGTGCCCGACACTTCGGGAAGCGCTACTATGATTTTTCCTTTGATTTCCATATTATTATGAATCGTTTTTTATGTTTGCTTTGATTGAGGAGCGGGATGTGCGCTTAGCTCAGGGCTGCTATGGCTGCGTTGAGCGAGTCTATGCGGGCTTGTGCGTCGGCCACCTTGCGGCGTTCGCCTTCCACCACTGCCGTGGGGGCATTGTTGACGAAGCGCTCGTTGCTTAGTTTGGCTTCCACCTTGGCCTTGAAGCCGGTGTAGTACTCGAGGTCCTTGCGCAGTTTGGCCAGCTCGGCCTCTACGTTTACAGAACTGCCGAGAGGGATGTTGACCTCTATGGCTCCTACGAGGAATGTGGCTGCCGAGGGGTCTTTTTCTGCATTGTGCACTATCTCCGAGGCGTTTACCAGCTTCATTATGAGGCTGTCCTCCGCCTTGTCCCATGTGCCGAGCACGTGGATGGCTACCTGTTCCTTGTTGGGGATGTTCTTCTGCGCGCGCACTCCACGCACTCCGTTGACCACCTCCTTGAGATGCTCCATGCGGTCAAGCAACGCACGGTCGATGGTGTTGACGCGCGGGGTGGGGGCGTACATGATGGATTCGCCGGGGCGACGGTCGTTCAGATGTTGCCACAGCTCTTCGGTGATGAAGGGCATGAAGGGATGGAGCAGACGCAGCAGGGCGTCGAAGTATCCGAGTGTGGCGCGGTATGTCTTGAGGTCAGAGGGTGAGCCGTATGCCGGCTTTACCATCTCAAGATACCAGGCCGAGAATTCGTCCCAGAAAAGACGGTAGAGGGCCATCAGGGCTTCCGAGATACGGAATTTGCCCATGAGGTCGTTAACCTCCTCGATAGTGGCCGAAAGCTTGTGGCCAAACCATTCCACCGCTTCGGCGGCTGCCTGCGGCTGCTCGAGGTTTTCGTCTACCTCCCAACCCTTTACGAGGCGGAAAGCATTCCAGATCTTGTTACAGAAGTTACGTCCGGTCTCGCAGAGTTTCTTATCGAAGAGTATGTCGTTGCCTGCGGGAGCCGAGAGCATGAGGCCCATGCGCACACCGTCGGCGCCGTAGGTGGCTATGAGGTCAAGCGGGTCGGGCGAGTTGCCGAGCTGCTTCGACATCTTGCGGCCTATCTCGTCACGTACTATACCGGTGAAATACACATTGTTGAATGGCTGCTTGCCTTCATATTCATATCCGGCCATAATCATGCGGGCCACCCAGAAGAATATGATGTCCGGGCCGGTCACGAGATCGGCGGTGGGATAATAGTAGCGTATTTCCTCATTGCCGGGGTCAAGTATGCCGTTGAAAAGCGATATGGGCCAGAGCCATGATGAGAACCAAGTGTCAAGCACATCCTCATCCTGACGCAGGTCTGCGGCGGTCAACCCGGGATTCTTCTCGAGGGCCATGGCGAGAGCCTCCTCCGCGGTCTCAGCCACTACGATGCTGCCGTCAGGCAGGTAGTAAGCAGGCACACGGTGGCCCCACCAGAGCTGACGTGAGATACACCAGTCGCGTATTTCGGTCATCCATCGGCGGTAAGTGGTCTTGAACTTTTCGGGTATGAAGCGTATGGTATCGTTCTCCACACCTTCGAGAGCGGGCTTGGCCAGTCCTTTCATGTCAAGGAACCACTGGTCGCTCAGGCGAGGTTCGGTAACTGTATCGGCGTTGCGCTCCGAGTAGCCCACCTTGTTCTCGTAGTTCTCTATCTTCTCCACGAGTCCGGCGGCCTGAAGGTCCTCGGCTATCTTCTTGCGCACGTCAAAGCGGTCCATGCCCACGTACATGCCGGCGGCTTCGCTCACCGTAGCGTCATCGTTGAATATGTCTATCGACTCCAGTCCGTGCTTCTGACCGAGCATGTAGTCGTTGGGGTCATGTGCGGGGGTCACCTTGAGGCAGCCTGTACCGAATTCGATGTCTACATATTCGTCTTCGATGACGGGTATCTCCCTGCCCACCAGAGGCACTATCACACGCTTGCCGCGCAGATGCTGATTCTTGGGGTCCTTGGGGTTGATGCACATGGCTGTGTCGCCCATGATGGTCTCGGGACGGGTCGTCGCCACTATGGCATACGAATCTTCGCCCACCACC
>CAZNBC010000295.1:0-2341 GCA_964571125.1 uncultured Bacteroides sp. | reverse complement strand
TGTCGTAGTTGAGGAGTATCTTCTCGCGGATTATCTCGGTGACGAAGAATCGGGCGGGCTTGTCGGTGAGGGCATCCTTGCCGAAGTAGGGGGCCGATTCGGGCAGGAGTTCCACGATACGTGTCATGAGGTTTGCCACGTTGAAATGCTCCTTAGCCGAGGTGGGGAATATTTCGGCATTGGGGAGGGTAGCCTTCCACTTGTTTACCACCTCTTCGAGCTGAGCCTGGTCCTTAAGCAAATCTATCTTATTGATGACCAGCAGTACGGGCACCTTCTCCTTGGCCACCTTGGCAAGGAAGTCGGCATTTTTCTCGGGAGTCTCCACCACGTCGGTCACGTAAAGGAGTATATCGGCATCGGTGAGCGCTCCCTCGGAGAACGAACGCATGCTCTCCTGAAGCTTATACTTAGGGGCAAGCACACCGGGGGTGTCGCTGAATACAATCTGATACTCCGGGGCGTTGACTATGCCCATGATTCTGTGGCGGGTAGTCTGAGCTTTCGAGGTGATGATGCTCACTCTCTCGCCCACAAGGTCGTTCATCAGAGTGGATTTACCAACATTGGGGTTGCCTACAATATTGACAAATCCTGCCTTATGATTAATGTTTTCCATTATACTTGAATTTTTTGGTGAGTATTCCTCTACATTTTCATCTATTTTCCTACAGTGCGCTTTTGACAGTGCCGGCGGGAACAAGGCTGTAGAGTTTAGCCTGTAGTATTAAAACAAAAATAGCACCCGTATAGATGCTATTTTTGTAATTTTTTTGCAGAGGAACAGTTCGGGGATTGATTAGAGATCCCAGACGATGTACATGGCGCCCCATGTAAATCCTGCACCGAAGGCAGTGAGTATCAGCTTGTCGCCCTTCTTGAGCTTGTGCTTGTATTCGTCAAGACACAGAGGAATGGAGGCGGCTGAGGTGTTACCGTAGCGTTCGATATTGACCAGCACTTTCTCAAGCGGCATACCGGCACGTGAGGAGACGGCTTCGATGATGCGCATGTTGGCCTGATGAGGTATCATGTAGTCCACATCGTCAACGGTGAGGTTATTGCGGCGCATCACCTCGCATGTTGACTCGAACATATCGGTAACGGCATTCTTGTAGACGTTGCGGCCGTCCTGGAACACATAGTGCTCGTCGGCCTGCACGGTCTCTACGGTAGCGGGATATTTCGAACCGCCGGCCTTCATCAGCAGGTGGTCACGACCTTCGCCGTCTACGTAGAACACTCCGTCCATAATGCCTACATTTTCCTCTTCGGTGGGCTCTACGAGCACGCAACCGGCGCCGTCGCCAAAGAGAGGACATGTGGCACGGTCCTTATAGTTGACCATTGAGGACATCTTTTCGGTAGCCACCACGATTACCTTCTTGCGAAGTCCGCTGCGGACATATGCGCAGGCATCCTGAAGTGCCACGATAAATCCGGCACAGGCAGCCTGCAGGTCATAGCCATAGCAGTTCTTGAGGCCGCATCCGTGAATCATCACAGAGGCGGTAGAGGGGAATCGGTAGTCAGGATTGGAAGTCGCGCAGATGAGGAGGTCAACTTCCTCGGGCTTGGTTCCGGTCTCGGCAAGCAGCTTTTCAATGGCTTTAATGCCCATATACGATGAGCCTTCACCCTCCATCTTGAGGATTCGACGCTCCTTGATACCTACACGTGTGGTAATCCACTCGTCGTTGGTATCCACCATTTTTGAGAGCATCTCATTGTCCAGCACGTCATCGGGTGCGTAAGATGCTATGCCCGCTATTCTCGCATTCAGCATATTAGCAGTTTTTTCTTGATTGATAGACTCGGTTCATGGCTATATACGGCAATATCCTCCCTTTCAACCTGAGTGGCATAGGGAGAATTGATGGTCAGTCCATGCAGATTGATTTCTGCAGGGACATGACCGGTGAGCCGTAAATTTAAGCCTTACAGGGATGTGGTTTAGAGGGCAGCAGCCTTCTCAATGACGATTTTGCCACGATAGTAGCCACATTCTCCGCATACGGTGTGGTACACATGCCACGAGCCGCAGTTAGGGCAGAGTGCAAGGGTGGGAGCCACAGCCTTGTCATGGGTGCGGCGCTTAGCGGTGCGGGTCTTTGATTGCTTTCGTTTAGGATGTGCCATTGCTTTGTTATGTTTTGATTTTCTCTGTTTATTATTTATTGTGGGCTGACACCGTTGTGAGGTATCGGCGCTTGATCTTAGTTGTTGTCAGTCTGTGCGTCGCCCGCGAGCTTCTTGAGACCGTCCCATCGCGGATCGGTGGGAGCGGGTGAGGAAGCGGACTCATCGTCCATGTAGTCCATCTCTTCCATAAGCTGCTCCT
>CAZNBC010000294.1:0-2363 GCA_964571125.1 uncultured Bacteroides sp. | reverse complement strand
TTTAACGGACGTAAGTCAATGGCGCGTCCCGTCCGCTCCATCATGGAGTATTAGTGACACCCTCCGGTACCTCTTCCCTCCGCCTCGCTCCCCTATCTCTCCAATCCCTTATCAGGCAGTGCGTCCGCAGGACGCAGACATATTCATAGCCCCGACCACCGACCGCAGGAAGGTGTTCGGGGTTTTTGTCACGCCCCGCACATGGCGCCCGTAGGCCGCCGATGTCAACTGGCCGCCCCGAATGATACGCAGGCCTTAAAAATAGGTGTCAATGGCAATGACGTTGCCATTGGAGGTATGCAAATTGTTGGCACCCGAATATATCACGGTTCTCCGACTTTCAGGTGTGTCCGACAGATTACCCCACTTTTTAAGTCCCTCAAAGAATGACGGAGAAAATGTACTGCCGGATTTGATTTCGTAGCCATGCAACTCCAGTCCGAAGGTTTCTATCAAATCAACTTCAAGACCGGTGCTGTCACGCCAAAAGGTGAGATCAGGCATGACACCATTATTCAGATTGTTCTTGAGAAATTGATTGATAACCATATTCTCAAACAATCCGCCTCGGAGGAAATGGGTGTCAAGTTGCTCGGCAGAATTTATGCCAAGTAGACTGCATGCCAGTCCTGTGTCGTAAAAGTAGAGCTTCGGCGTCTTGACAATCCTTTTATTATAGTTGTTGAAATTAGGTTCGAGACGATAGAGGATATAACTTGCCTCAAGTACTGAGAGCCATGCTTCTACAGTGGGGAGCGACACACCGGCCTCAGTAGCAAGATTAGACTTGTTGAGCAGCTGTCCAATCCTGCCGGCACAGAGGCGGATAAACCTTATAAAACTTCCGAGGTCACCGATATTGAGCATACTACGCACATCTCGCTCGACATAAGTGGCTATATAGGAAGGATAGTAGTCGGTGGGAGCTATGTCCTTATCATATATGCGAGGATAAAATCCCTTGAATATCTGCTAATTGATGGTAGGGGGCAATTTTCCGGCCTCATTCAATTCGTGGCGTGAGAAGGGCAGCAATTTCATTATCGCGGTGCGCCCGGCCAACGACTGATCTATGGCCGCCATAAGGTGGAAGTTGCTCGAACCGGCCAGCATATACATCCCGGTCTCGTTCACGGCATCGATATGTGTCTGAAGATACGAAAATAACGAGGGTACACGCTCCGCCTCATCTATGATGGTATGATTATCATAGGTCTTGAGAAAACCGTTAGGATCATCGGTCGCGAACGACCGCATGTCAGGGTTCTCCAAAGACACGTATCTATACTCAGGGAAGATATTCTTGAGCAACGTCGACTTGCCCGATTGACGCGGGCCTGTGACCGTTATAATCGGGAATTTTTCGCTAAGTTGCAGTATTTTGCCGCTTAAATCTCTCTTTATCATGACTTTGCAATTCTAAAATTGGATTTTAGAATTGCAAAGATAGCATTTTTCCCCCGTTTATGTCTCCCTCATGACATATTATTTCACCTCACTAAATAAAAAATGGGTCTCGGCTTAAGCAGGGTGGACACCACTACCGCAGGAGGTAGTCGATCCAGGGGGCGAGGCCTTCGCCGGTGGTGGCGGAGAGGGGGAAGAAGCGGAGGTTGGGGTTGACTTTGAGGGCGTTTTCGCGGATGCGGTCGAGCGATGAGTCAACGTAGGGCAGGAGGTCAATCTTGTTGATTATGCAGATGTGGCTTCCGGCAAACATGTAGGGGTATTTGAGGGGCTTGTCGTCGCCCTCGGTGACGCTGATGACTACCACTCGCTCTGTCTCGCCAAGGTCGAACATGGCGGGACACACGAGGTTGCCCACATTCTCAATAAAGAGTATGGACCCTTCCTCGGGGTCAAGATGGTCAATGGCGTGGCCCACACGATGGGCGTCGAGATGGCAACCGTTGAGGGTGTTGATCTGCACGGCTTTCACTCCTTGCGCGGTGATGCGTCGGGCGTCATTGTCGGTCTGCTGGTCGCCTTCTATCACGGCCAGGGGGCGGCGGTGGCCTATGGCACGTATGGTGGCCTCGAGCAGCGATGTCTTGCCCGAGCCGGGGGAGGACACGAGGTTGTAGGCCTTGACGCGACGTCCGGCAAGGAAGCCACGGTTGAAGGCCGCGTGACGGTTGTTCTCACCCAGTATATCCTGCTCGACATTGACGGTGACCTCTCCGTCGCCGTTGTCGTGGTGGTGATGATGGTGGTGAGCATGGTCGTGGGTGTGCTCGTGACTGTGTTCGTGGTTATGGGTATGGCTTTCGCAGCCGCATGTGGTGCACATATCTATATGTTTTTTATTGTTTAGAGGGGATGTCGTTACTGTTTTTCACGGAGTGGCGGGGATTGGCGGGAAA
>CAZNBC010000293.1:0-2384 GCA_964571125.1 uncultured Bacteroides sp. | reverse complement strand
AGAGCTTCGTGCATGCCTCATTCAACTCCTTCAGGAAGGGAAGTTTGGTAAGGTCGGCGAGCAGTTTGGCGGGAGCGGAGCCTTCGGGAGCCTTGTCCACGCCACTGTCGACGAACTCAAACAGAGCCTTGAACATGCGCGATGCTGCACCGGATGCGGGCACAAACTTGGTCACCTCACCGCCGTGGGCCAGATACTCCTTCCAGCGTGCGATAGCTGATTCTTCACTTTCGTGGTCAAGCACCTTGATGCCGCGGCCGGGACGGGCTGCACCCACGAGCGCCAGATAGGGAAATCCCGTGCGGAAGCGCTTGAGTTGCGCCTCGACCTGCGCCTCGGTAATACCCTTTGATTCAAGGGTAGCTTTATCTTCGGGTCGTAACATATATGATATTTTGGTTAAGTTAGTCGTATAACACTTTCAATACCCAAAGTTACGTAATAATATTGTTAATTCCTGCGTCGGAGCGAGGGAAAAAGTCGGCGTATGCGGTGAAGCCGCGTGTGGATTGACGGAGCAGCTACCACGACTGACACCGAAACGATTATAAGCACCAATCCCAGGAGTATCCGCGGGGTCATGGCCTCGTGGAAGACAAGCACCCCTATCACCACGGCGGTGACAGGCTCGAGCGCTCCGAGGATAGCCGTAGGAGTCGACCCGATAGTCTGTATGGCTATGGTGGTGCACAGAAACGATATCACCGTGGGGAACACGGCCAGGCCAACGATAGAACCCCAGAGATACCAGCGGTCTGCGGGCGGCAACGTCAGGCCACCGCGGATAAAGAGCGACGCGATGAACACCAGCAGCCCGAACAGAAGCACGTAGAACGTGACCACGATGGTAGGCACATTGCTCAGGCTCTTGCGGGTGACCGCAACGATATAGACCGCATAGCATAGCGACGACAGCATGACCAGCAGTGTGCCCGTCAGGCTCAGTTCGCCACTGCCGTCGCCCTGATAGAGAAGATACAGGCCCGCGATGCATCCCACTATACACCCCACGACGAGTGCCGAAATGCGCTCATGGTAGACAACGGCCATCAACACGGCCACCATCACGGGATAAACGAAGAGCATCGTGGAGGCTATGCCGGCATCCATATAGTCGTAGCTCAGAAACAGTCCGAGCGACGAAAACGCCATAATCAGGCCGAACACGAACAGCAGGGGAAGATTGCCATGCCCGGGATTGAAACTGCGGCCACGCACCATTATCATCCCCGCCATGACCGGCACGGCAAGCAGATAACGGAAAAAGAGTACTGAATCGGTGGTCATGCCCGCCTCGTAGAGAGGCAGCGTGAAGAGCGGATTGAGTCCATAGGTAGCGGCCGCCACCGCGCCGAGCAGATAGCCCTTGGCTTTTCGTGAGAATTGCATAATGACCTTATGAGGTTTTGGGATAAGTCGTAAAAAAGTCCGGCGCCAAGTGCATGATGACACACGGCGCCGGTGGTAGTAGCCACACCAAAGGATGCGATGAAACTCCGAAAGACAGGATTTGAGTGCTCACCGCCCTTTGTAATCCGCCTGGGCATCAAAGCCTCCCCTTTCGGGGATGGGGCCCGCCATCGGACGATTAAGCTTGTCTCGGAAAGTTGATTATAATTGATGAGTTTCCCAATCAACTTTGATGTGGTATATCTTACGGATACTCCCTTCCGTCGGGTGAGGGACTCCGTCAGCTCTCTTGCTTTGATATTACAACGCAAAGTTAACCCCCGTGGTTCATTTTTCCAAATCCCGCATCACTTTTTTTATGGGCGGAATTGAGGGGAAAGTTGTAACTTTGTACCTGAAAGACCGTAACATCCGGTCAGCGAAAATATTTTAACATCCCATCAAAGGATTGACTCATGAATATTCCACCACTTAAATTTCGTCCCATACTCAAGAGCGCCATTTGGGGCGGTGAAAAGATAGCGCCTCTCAAAGGCATAGTGACCGACCAGACCCAGATAGGCGAAAGCTGGGAGATATCCGGTGTGCCCGGCAACGAATCGGTGGTCGACGGAGGTCAGGAGGACGGCAAGAGCCTCCCCTCACTCATCGCCGAATACGGCGCCTCACTCGTGGGCGAGGAGAATTTCCGCCGCTTCGGCACTACCTTCCCCCTGCTTGTGAAGATTATTGACGCCGCAGGTGACCTGTCGGTACAGGTGCACCCTGATGACGAACTCGCCGCCAAGCGCCACAATTCACTCGGAAAGACCGAAATGTGGTATATCATGGACACCGACCCCGACGCCAACATCTATGCCGGCCTGGCAAAGTCAATCACCCCCGAGGATTATATCACGCTGGTCAACGACAAGAAAATCATGGACGTAGTGGCACGCCACAAGTCACATACCGGCGACGTCTTCTTCCTCCCC
>CAZNBC010000292.1:0-2392 GCA_964571125.1 uncultured Bacteroides sp. | reverse complement strand
ACTTTAGGGTTCGATGGCAAATCCATCATCAACCCAAGACAGATAGAGGTAGTAAACGAAGTATTCGCTCCCACACAGAAAGCTATTGATAAGGCTCTCACCATTTTGGAGGCTATTAAGGAAGCCGAGAAAAAAGGCTCCGGCGTAATTGCCGTAAACGGTAAAATGGTAGACAAACCGGTAGTAACCCGTGCACAACGTACCATAGATCTGGCTCTTGCGTGTGGTGTACTTAAAGAGGAGGACGTGAAATGAAAGCCACAGCTGACAGACAGGAACTTATAAAAGCCCAGGCCGACAAAATGGGCAAAACGGTATATCATGGCGCACCCGACAAGGCTAAGGAAGCACGCACCGATCTTCAGCGCCAAAGCCCCAAGCTCAAATCGCTTGAAGAAGCCATACAGGCTACCGGGCTCAAAGACGGGATGACCATATCTTTCCATCATCATTTCCGTGGAGGCGACAAAGTGGTCAATATGGTAGTGGACAAGCTCGCCGAGATGGGGTATAAAGATCTACACCTGGCAGCATCGAGCCTCCAGGATGTTCATGCACCGCTCATAGAGCATATCCGCTCTGGCGTTATAACCCGCATCTCCACCTCAGGTATGCGCGGACAGTTAGCCAATGAAGTGTCTAAAGGCCTCATGGAGCATCCGGTTATTTTCCGTAGCCACGGTGGACGCGGCTCGGCAATAGCCACCGATGAACTCCATATAGATGTTGCGTTCTTAGGAGCATCCAGCTCCGATCCTATGGGTAACGCATGTGGATATTCCCGTTCGGAAAACGCAAAAAGTATCTGCGGCTCACTGGGATATGCCCTGCCGGACGCACGTTATGCTGACAAAGTTGTGATTCTCACCGATGATCTCGTGGACTATCCCAATACTCCCAACGCCATATCCGAACATGACGTGGATTATGTGGTGGAAGTCGACTCGGTGGGCGACAGCTCCAAAATCGCTTCCGGTGCCATCCGTGACACAAAGAATCCACGTGATATCCTTCTGGCACAGCAAGCCGCAAAAGTAATTGTTGCCTCACCATATTTCAAAGACGGATTCTCTATCCAGACCGGTTCGGGTGGTGCATCGCTGGCTGCCGTAAAATACCTGCGTCAATACATGATTGACAAAGGGATCAAGGCATCATTCGCGCTTGGAGGTATTACGGCCCACATGGTCAAGCTCCATGAAGAAGGACTTATTGACCGGCTTATCGACGTACAGTCGTTCGACAAAGTTGCGGCTGAATCTCTGAAAAACAATCCGATGCACAAAGAGGTATCGGCCAATGAATATGCCTCGGCCGATGAACCGGGTAGTGCCGTTCACAGTCTTGATATTGTGATACTCTCAGCCCTTGAGGCAGACGTTGATTTCAACGTCAATGTGCTGGTAGGGTCCGACGGTATCATTCGCGGAGCTATCGGCGGTCACCCTGACACAGCAGCCGACTCTGCCCTGAGCATCATTGTATGTCCTCTGTTGCGCGGCCGCATACCCTGCGTCGTAGACAAGGTCACCACTCTCATCACCCCCGGTTCGTCAGTAGATGTTATCGTCACCGAATACGGTATTGCCGTCAATCCCAAACGCCCTGAATTGGCCGAAGCCCTGAAAAACGCAGGTCTCAATGTGGTGGATATCACCACTCTGCGCGACAAGGCCCTGAGCATCATCGGCACGCCCGACGACATCCCCTTCGGCGACAAGGTAGTAGGTGTGGTAATGGACCGCGGCGGTGCTGTCCTGGACGTAATCCGCAATGTTGTTGAATAAATAGAAAAGACAACTTACGTCCCGTCTCCCCTACGGGGGCCCTACGTGACCATTTCATTCCATACTCCTCCCCATGTCAGTCACCCTTGAGCAGATGCTCGAAAGCCGTGACAACCGGCAACGCCTTCAGCGTCAATACCTGGAATCCAATCCGGGGTTGACGTTGATGGTGCTTACCGTAGTAATGCCCGGCAGCGACAAGAGGACAGAGGACTCCCTGACCGTAGCACACGCTGCTGTGCACGCCATCAGGGAGGGATTTGCGCAACACATAATAAAAGCCGAAGAGCGTGATCTTGCAACCGGATTTGAAGGATGGTTCGTTCTGGACCAACCTCCACTGGAAGCTAAACGACTGGCGTGTAAGCTTGAGGACAGTCACCCCTTGGGGCGGCTGTTTGATATAGATGTATTTGACGTCGCGAGCCATGCACCGTTAAGCCGTACAGAGCTGGGACTGGATCCACGCAGTTGTCTCATCTGTTCCCGACCGGCACGCGAGTGTATGCGTTCACAGGCTCATTCATACGCCCAGATACTTGATACAATCCACAGCAAAGTAGAAGCCTTCCGTCACCGGCAATGAACGATACTCTGGAGATACG
>CAZNBC010000291.1:0-2407 GCA_964571125.1 uncultured Bacteroides sp. | reverse complement strand
GGCACTCCCTACGGTCGTACCCGGTTAACCACTATCCCGCACCTCCGGTGCTCCGCGAGGGGGACATGGCTGCCGTGTGTTGGGCCGGATAGCTACAGAGAAAAGGCGGTGTGGCATGAAGACATGACACATCGCCTTTGGGGTGGGGTAAGATTCGGGGGAAGGGAATCTTACCTGTTAGTTAAGTTGTTATGCGTGATGAGTGCTTTACTCTTAGCAGGTGCATCCGCAACCGACCTGACTTTTCACTTCTTTCTTGAAGGTCTCGAACTGTGAAGCGAATTGGGCAAAGAGGGGGTTGTCGGAGTTTTTCTTGATCACATGATGCATGAAGCGCATTGCCAGAACAAATTCCTTGGCGTGCTTATCCTTGGCGAAACCAAGTGCCTTGGCACCCTCAACCATAGCGGCGATGTCGTGGTGACCGCCGAAATTGAAGTTCAATACTTCTGCCATCTTGCCATCTTTGGCCTCAATCATGTTGAAGTAATACGATTTCTTTTCTTTTTCCATAATAATCTGGATTTTTAGTTAGTATAAGTTTTGTTGACAGAAATAATCACAAGCTCCAATATCTTAAGCTACCGTAGCTCGTTTTCTTATTTCTATGGGTATAACACCTGACTTATACCTCCGGATTATTAAAGAAATGTAAAGAATCTATTAATGATTAAATCCGCCCCGGCATCAATCGGAAATGAGGGATCGGAGTTCGCCGGTGTAGCTGTCCATCACGAAACCACGTACGCTGATTCCCTCGGGAGGCATAAGCGGATGACGGGCTATCAGGTCTACGGTCTCTGACACGGCGGCATCGGTGTCCTCAAAGCCGTGGAGCCACTCCTTGAGGTTTATCCCGCAGTGCATCATCAGGTTGATATGCTCTTCGCTCACGCCGCGCTCCTTCATCTGCTCCAGCATCTCATCGGCATTCATGCCCTGCACGCCGCATCCGGTGTGGCCGATGACCATTATCTCCGTGACCCCCAACTCATACACCGCCACCAGGATAGAGCGCATGGTGGAGTCAAAGGGGTTGGTTATCGTGGCTCCTGCATTCTTGATTATCTTCACATCACCGTTGCGGAAGCCCAGAGCGGCCGGGAGGAGCTCGATGAGACGGGTGTCCATACAGGTGACGATGGCTATCTTTTTGTCAGGATATTTGCTTGTGGCAAATCGTTCATATTCACCGTTTTCCACGAATCGGCGGTTGTATTCTTCGATTTCTTTTATCATAGCGATGCGATAGGTTTGATTTAGATTTCAAAGTTATACAAAATCCGTTTAGCTACACGCCCTTCACCGGCCCTTTTATACGCCTTTTATACGTCCGAGGCTTAATGTGCGCTCGTGATTTATGAGTACTTTTGCAGCGTAAAAACAGACCTGTGCGTATGACTAAGGATAAGGTGAGAGGGCACTTGGCGATGTTGGGGGCCAATGTCATGTGGGGACTGATGTCGCCCGTGGCAAAGATTGTGTTTGCCTCGGCCGTGGTGGCCCCGGTGATTATGGTAGACTTCAGGGTGACGGGTGCCGCGCTGCTGTTCTGGATAACCTCGCTGTTTCTTCCCCGCGAGCATGTGCCTGCGGGAGATATCATGCGTCTGTTCGGAGCCGGTATGCTCGGAGTGCTCTTCAATCAGGGGTGCTTCATACTCGGGGTGAGCATGACATCGCCCGGGGAAGCCTCGCTGGTTACCACGACCATGCCTATGTGGGTCATGCTGCTTGCGTGGATATTTCTTCGCGAACCTATCACGCTCAAGAAGGCCGGAGGCATCATCCTCGGAGCCGCAGGGGCTATAATACTTATCGCCGGCAACGGAGGCATAGCCGGAGGAGGAGAGAATCCTGCATTGGGCGATGTGATAGTGCTCTGCGCCCAGCTCAACTACGCGCTTTACCTGACGCTCTACCGCAACTTCATACGTAAATACAGTCTGGTGACGCTGATGAAGTGGATGTTTCTGTCGGCATCGGTCGTGGCACTTCCCGCCAGCATCAAGTGGATAGCCGCTACCGACTGGAGGGCTATCGGCGCGGTCGAGTGGAGCGGCATAGCCTACGTGGTGGTGTGCGCTACATTCTTAGCCTACGTCTGCATCATGATAGGGCAGAAGCAACTGCGTCCTACCCTCGTAGGCATGTATAATTACGTGCAGCCTGTCGTAGCCACCCTCACGGGCATTATCCTTGGCCTTGATCACTTCACCTCCGTGAAGGCCCTGGCCATCGCCCTGATATTCTCCGGCGTCTGGCTCGTTACCGTCAGCAAAGCCAAAGAATCTTAGGCAACAATGAATGGCCGGGGGATACAAAAGACCTGACCGCGATGGTCAGGTCTCAGGTTGGTAGCCCATAGGAGAATCGAACTCCTCTTTCAAGAATGAAAATCTTGCGT